>CAIPBW010000099.1 GCA_903863395.1 uncultured beta proteobacterium | reverse complement strand
TGCTCGCGGGCGTGGGCGGGGTCAATGTGTCGCCCGCCAAGATTGCCGAGTTTGTGCAGCACGCACGTGGTGCCGCCGTGCAGTGCGAATCGCAGTGGGTGAGGTAAGTACCATGATCAAAATAGAATCCGCCCCCCAGGACCCGATGCTGTGCTCGGGCCACGCAGCCTGCCCGGGCTGTATCGACGCCTTGTCGGCGCGCCATATCCTGACCGCCATGGGGCCTGACACCATGGCTGTGATTCCACCTTCATGCATGGCCATCATCGCCGGGCCGCAGCCCTATAGCTCGCTGCGCGTTCCGGTCTACCAGCCTACCCTGGAGTCGAGTGCAGCAGCGGCCACCGGACTGCGCCGTGCGCTCGATGCCCAGGGCAAGCATTCCACCCATGTGATCGTGCTCGCTGGCGACGGTGGCACCTACGACATTGGCTTCCAGTGCCTGTCGTCGGCCGCCGAGCGCAACGAGGACTTCATCTATTTCTGCCTGGACAACGAGGGCTACATGAACACCGGTGCGCAGAAGTCGTCGTCCACGCCGCACTTTGCGCGCACCGGCTCCACCCCGGCGGGCAAGACCTCGCGCAAGAAGAACCTCACCGAGATCATGGCCGCGCACCGCGTGCCCTATGTGGCCACCGCCAGCGCCGGGCACTTGCCCGACTTGTTGCGCAAGATCGAGAAGGCCAAGAGCATGCGCGGCACGCGCATCATCACGCTGCTCATTCCGTGCATGGATGGTTGGGGCGTGGCCGACGACGCCGGTCTGACCACAGCCCGCTACGCGGTCGAGTCGGGGGCCTTCCCCTTGTACGAAGTGGAAGACGGACGCCACTACACGCTCAACCACAACGCCAAGACGCGCCCGGTGGCCGACTACCTGGGGCTGCAGCGGCGCTACCGCAACTTGAATGCCCAAGACATCGCCACGCTGCAGGCCGAAATTGACGAGGGCTGGGCCACGCTGCAACAGCGCGTGGCCGACAGCGCCCGCCTGGGCGCGCATTGACCCGCATCAGGCAGCGCCACATGAAGCAACCGGCTTACTTTTTCGGCGGAGTTGGAGCGGTGCTGGCAGCTTGCTGGCGCTCGATGGTGCGCAGCATGGTGGCCAGGGTGATGGAGCTCATCGACGCCTTGGCAATTTCGTCAATCTCGGACAAGACCGAGGCCAAGGCCTGGCCCACCGGCGTGTCTTCGCTTTGGCCGGTCTCGGTGTGCAACACGTCTTCAAACAGCGAGATCACGTCCATCAGCGTCAATCGGCGTGCGTTGCCGGTAAAGCGGTATCCGCCACCCACGCCGCGCACCGACTGCACCATGCCCACGCGCGAAAGCTCGGCCAGCACCTTGGCCAGGTGGTGTGACGACACGGCGTACTTTTTGGCGATCTCGGCGGCCGGAATCTGCCGCTTGGGATCGGCGGCAAACTCCAGCATGCTAAACAGCGCGAGCCGGGTGTTTTGTTGCAGTTTCATCAGTGGTGTTTCCGGGTCGGACCGATCAGGGCTCCAGGTCCATCTCTAGCGGTATGAACGGACCAATCATCATGCCCTGGCTGCGAAAGAACGACAAGATCAGCGTGTTGTCGCGCGACAGCATGGTGCGTACCTTGCTGACTCCGGCTTGGCGGAAACCCTGGCAGATGGCCTGCAGCAACGCGGTTCCGGTTCCACCAAGGCGCGCGGTGGGGCGCACATCAATGGCAAACACCCAGCCGCACGGCGGCGAGCCAAACTCCCAGTCGCGCACTTCGCCAATCACAAAGCCGACCACCTCGTCCTGTTCGGTTGCCACCAGAAAGTGGCGTCCGGTGGCCACCGCATCGGCGTACCGCTGGTACAGCGAATTCCAGTAATCACGCTTCTCGATACCCGTGACCATGGCATCCATTTCAATCACCGCCTTCAGGTCCGCGCGCTGCACCGCTCGCACGTGCCGCGCGATGGCTGCGGGCGCGTTCGCCCCGGCCAGCGATCTGGTTTTCAAACCCCTGGGGGTGATGCCTTGGCGCGTGTTGATGCTCATGGTTTTCCCTCGCGGGTAATTATTGCATGCAAATGCAGGAATCGATAGAATGAAAACGCGGAGCCAAAAACATCGGAGTCGGCGCTGTATCCATCGCAGCCTGCGCTCAACCGCTAACGGAGACAAGAGATGAAGACAATTCCCGCACGCCGCAGCGCGTTTGGATGAGCTTGGCCATGAACGCGCAAGCCACAGAAACACGCACCGTCCCCACCTATTGCTACCAATGCGTGGCCGGCCCCGATCTGCTCACGGTCAAGGTGGAGCAGGGCGTGGCCACCGAGGTTCAACCCAACTTCTGCGCGGCTGGCATCCACCCTGGTGGTGGGCGCGTGTGCGTGAAGGCCTTTGGTCTGGTGCAAAAGACCTACAACCCGCACCGCGTGCTCTCGCCGATGAAGCGCACCAACCCCAAGAAGGGGCGCGACCAGGATCCCGGCTTTGTGCCCATCAGTTGGGAAGAGGCTTTCACGCAGATTGCCGACAAGCTCAACACCATCCGCGCCGAAGGCATTCTGGATGCCTCAGGCTACCCGCGCGTGGCCGCCAGTTTTGGCGGTGCGGGCACGCCCCAGTCGTACATGGGAACGCTGCCGGCGTTTCTCTCGGCGTGGGGGGCGGTCGATATGGGCTTTGGCTCGGGCCAGGGCGTCAAGTGCTACCACTCGGAGCACCTGTACGGCGAGTTCTGGCACCGCGCCTTCATCGTCACGCCCGATACGCCGCTGTGCAATTACCTGATTTCGTGTGGCTCCAACATCGAGGCCTCGGGCGGCGTGATTGGCGTGTGGCGGCACTCCGAAGCGCGTCTGCGCGGCTTGAAGCGCGTGCAGGTCGAGCCGCATCTGTCGGTTACCGGCGCGTGCTCCACGCAGTGGGTTCCGATCAAACCCAAGACCGACGCCGCCTTTTTGTATGCGCTCATTCACGTGCTGCTGCACGAGATCCCGCGCGAACGCCTGGACGTGGCATTTCTGGCAGTGCGCACGGCGTCGCCCTATCTGGTGGGGCCCAACGGCTACTACCTGCGTGAGCGCAGCAGCCGCAAACCCCTGGTCTGGGACCTGGGCCAGAATTGCGCGCGCACACACGACAGCCCCGATCTGCGCGAGGCCATCGAGGGCAGTTACGAGGCAGACGCCATCGAGATCGGGCCCGACGAAGAGGTGCTGGCCGAAGGACTGCTGCGCGGCACCACCGGTTTCACGCGTCTGGTTGATCACATGCAGCCCTACTCGCCCGAGTGGGCGCAGGCGATTTGCGACGTGCCTGCGGCCCATATCCGCACCATTGCCAACGAGTACATTGACCACGCCTGCGTCGGGCAGACCACGGTGGTGGACGGCATCACCATGCCGTTGCGCCCGGTGGCGGTTACGCTGGGCAAGACCGTCAACAACGGCTGGGGCGGCTTTGAGTGCTGCTGGGCGCGCACCCTGCTGGCGGTGCTGGTGGGCGCGCTCGAAGTTCCCGGTGGCACCCTGGGCACCACCATTCGTCTGGCGCGACCGATGTCGCAGCGCCACGAGAGCGTGAAGG
This sequence comes from uncultured beta proteobacterium, assembly GCA_903863395.1. Classification (GTDB taxonomy): domain Bacteria; phylum Pseudomonadota; class Gammaproteobacteria; order Burkholderiales; family Burkholderiaceae_C; genus Allorhodoferax. The sequence continues at coordinate 2,507 of CAIPBW010000099.1, read as the reverse complement.
CCGGGCCCGACGGCTTCATGCTGTTCCCGCTCAACCCCACCGACAAAGCGCGCTGGTCGCCCAACCCCAATATCCGCAACGCCTACCGCACCATGGTGCCGCTGGCAGCCGACGGGCCCTGGAGCCAGGCGCTGGGACCGACCCATTTCTCGTGGCTGTTTCTGGACGAAACCCCCAAGGGGCTGCCGCGCGTCACGCCGCCCGATGTCTGGTTTTTGTACCGCACCAACCCCGGAATTTCGTACTGGGACACCGCTACGCTGGGCGAGAAGATGGCGCGCTTTCCGTTCACGGTGGCGTTTGCCTACACCCGCGACGAGACCAACCACTTTGCCGACATCCTGCTGCCCGACGCGACCGACCTGGAGAGCCTGCAACTGATGCGCATTGGCGGCACCAAGTACCAGGAGCAGTACTGGGAGGTCAACGGCTTTGCGCTGCGCCAGCCGGTGGTGCAAAGCAGTGGCGAGGCGCGCGACATGACCGACGTTGCCAGCGAACTGGCGGAGCGCGTGGGCATTACGGCGGGCTACATCGCCGCCATCAACAAGGGCGCAGGCTGCGTGCCGCTCAAGGGCGCACACGGCGACTTTTCGCTCGATGCCAGCAAGCCCCACAGCCGCGATGCCATCTGGGACGCGGTCTGCCGCGCCGCCAGTGCCGAGGTCAGCCACGGCGAGCACGCGCACGGCCTGGACTGGTGGAAGGAAAACGGCATTGCCACCCAGCCGCTTTCGCGCGCCACCTGGTACCTGGACCAGACCATGGTTGCGCGCGGCCTGCGCTACGAGTTGCCCTACCAGGAGCGGCTGATGCGCGTGGGCACCGAGCTGGGCCGACGCCTGCACGAGCACGACATGCACTGGTGGGACGAGCAGCTCAAGGAGTACCAGGCGCTGCCGATCTGGAAGAACTTTCCCGGGCTGTGGGAGGCCATCATTGGCCAGACCGGCGGGCAGGCCAAGGACTACCCGTTCTGGCTGCTCACGGCGCGCAGCATGCAGTACGCCTGGGGTGCCAATGCCGGCATTCCGCTGATGCACGAAGTGGCCGACAACATTACCGGCCACCGGGGCGTGGTGATCAACAGCGCGTCCGCGCACGAACTTGGCATTGCCGATGGCGACGAGATCGAAATCTCCACGCCCAAGCGCAGCGTGCGGGGCCGCGCCGTGGTGCGCCAGGGCATACGACCGGACACGCTGCTGCTGATCGGCCAGTTTGCGCACTGGGAAACACCGGTGGCGCGTGACTTTGGCGTGCCCAGCATGAACGCCCTGGCCGACATGACGCTCGCGCTCACCGATGCCACTGGCTCGGGAGCCGACATCGTGCGCGTGCGGGTTCGCCCGGCCATAGGAGGTGCAGCATGACGCGCTGGGCCATGGTTGCCGATTTGCGGCGCTGCGTGGGCTGCCAGACCTGCACCGCTGCGTGCCGCCACACCAATGCCACACCGCCCGAGGTGCAGTGGCGCCGCGTGCTCGACATGGAGTTTGGCGAGTACCCGGACGTCAAGCGTGTGTTTGTGCCGGTGGGCTGCCAGCACTGCGAAGACCCGCCCTGCATGGCGGTGTGCCCGACCACCGCCACCAAGCAACGTGCCGACGGCATTGTCACCATCGATTACGACCTGTGCATTGGCTGCGCCTACTGCGCCGTGGCCTGTCCCTACCAGTCGCGCTACAAGACCGACAAGGCCAGCTTTGCCTTTGGAACCAGCGGGGCCACGGCCAACGAGACCCAACGCTACGACGACGCGCGCCGCGCGGTGGCAACCAAGTGCACGTTCTGTGTAGACCGCATTGATTCGGGTTTGGCTGCGGGCCTGACGCCGGGGGTGGACCCTGCGGCCACACCGGCCTGCGTCAACGCCTGCATTGCCGACGCGCTGGCCTTTGGCGACCGGGACGATCCGCACAGCAAGGTCTCGCAACTGCTGGCCAACAACCAGAGTTTTCGCATGCACGAAGAACTGGGCACCGGGCCCGGCTTTCACTACCTTTGGGACAAGGTGGACCCATGAGCAAGAAATCAGGCTTTGGCCCCAATCCCTGGCACCAGACCAGTTGGGACTGGCGCGCCGCGGGCAACTACATTGGCGGCGGTTGCGGCACCGGCTTGCTGCTGGTCACTGCGTTGTGGGCCACTGCGGCTCCAGCGTCGCTGTGGGCCCCCGACTGGCTGGTGTTTGCCGGCCTGGCGTTGGTGGGCCTGGGCCTGCTGTGCGTCTGGCTCGAAATTGGCCGCCCCTTGCGCGCGCTCAATGTGTTCATCAACCCGCGTACCTCGTGGATGTCGCGCGAAGCCCTGGTCAGCGTGGTGCTGTTTCCCGCCGGGCTGGCCGCCATGCTGGGGCAGGCTGGTGCAATGTGGTTGACGGCAGCGCTGGCGCTGGCCTTTCTCTACTGCCAAAGCCGCATGCTGTCGGCGGCGCGCGGCATACCGGCGTGGCGCTCGGTGTGGCTGTCGCCGCTGTTTGTACTCACCGGCTTGTGCGAGGGCGC
>CAIPBW010000098.1 GCA_903863395.1 uncultured beta proteobacterium | reverse complement strand
GATTGCGCTGGCCGTGGCCATGGGCTCGGCAGCGTTGGCGGCCTGGGCGGTAATCGACCACAACTTCTGGCTGCTGGTGACTGCCACGGTGGTGGCGGGCTACTACAGCGCCAACGGCCAGTTGTACCGCTTTGCTGCGGCGGAACTGGCGCGCAGCGACTTTCGCGAAAAAGCCGTCTCGCTGGTGCTGGCCGGTGGCCTGATCGGTGCCGTAGTGGGCCCCAATCTGGCAGCGCGCTCGCGCAGCCTGCTCGACTCACCCTTTGCCGGAGCCTACGTGGTGCTGGCGGGCGTAGCGGCGTTGGCAATGGTGCTGATGGCCTTCATCGACTTTCCCGCGCAGCCTGCCGCGCACAGCGGCTCCAATGCTGGACGGCCCCTGTCCGTCATCATGCGCCAGCCGGTCTTTCTGGCCGCGTGCGTGAGCGCCGCGCTGGGCTACGGCGTGATGAATCTGCTGATGGCGGCCACGCCGCTGGCCATGCAGCAATGCGGCCTGGGCTTTGACGACGCGGCCATCGTGCTGGAGTGGCACGTGATCGGCATGTTTGCGCCAGGATTTTTTACCGGCAATCTGATCAAGCGCTTTGGCACGCTGCCGATCATGGGCGTGGGGCTGCTGCTCAACCTGGTCTGCATCCTGATTGCACTCTCGGGCGTGGAGTTGCAGCAGTTTGTGTTGTCGCTGTTTCTGCTGGGCGTGGGCTGGAATTTTCTGTTCACCGGCAGCACCACGCTGGCGCTGGGCAGCTATCGCCCGGAAGAAAAAGACCGGGCTCAGGCGGCCATCAATTTTTGCGTGTTCGCGGTGATGGCCTTCACCTCGTTTGCCTCGGGTGCGCTGGTCACCACGCAAGGCTGGACCCTGCTCAACCTGGGTTCACTCGTTCCCCTGGCCCTGACCGCCATTGCCCTGGGCACGCTGGCGCTGCGCCAGCGCTTGCAGCGGAGCTAGGCTCCGAAGAGTTCGGCCATTTCGGCTTCGGTGAAGACGCGTGAGCGGGTGTGGAAGGCTTTGCCTTCGGGGCCTTCGAGAGAGAACGTGCCGCCGTGGCCTTCGATCACGTCGATGATGAGTTGGGTGTGTTTCCAGTATTCGTATTGCGCTTTGCCGATGTAGAACGGGCTGCCGCCAATGTCGCCGAGGTACACGTCGCCTGCACCCATGGTGATTTCGCCGGGCAGGAAGCAGTTGGCTGCGCTGTTGTCGCAGCAGCCGCCGGACTGGTGGAACATGAGGTCGGGGCCGTGCTGGGTCTTGAGGTACGCGATCAGCTCCAGCGCTGCGGGGGTGGCAATGACTTTGTCTACCAATTGAAACTCCTATGCCGAAGTTGCCGTGGTTGGCGCTCGCCGCATTGCAGAGCCTTGGCGCTCGCCGCGTTGCAGAGCCTTGGCGCTCGCCGCGTTGCAGCCGGCTTGGGCGGGCACCTCATACTGGAGTACCAGAAATCGGTGTCCGCCCAAGCCGACTACAACGCAGGGCACTTGGTCTTCAGAAGCCTAGTGCCAGGCAGGTCCTTGTTTAGAAGAACCCGAGCTTGCTTTCGCTGTAGCTTACCAAGAGGTTCTTGGTTTGTTGGTAGTGGTCGAGCATGACCTTATGGGTTTCACGGCCAATGCCGGATTCCTTGTAGCCGCCAAACGCTGCGTGGGCCGGGTAGGCGTGGTAGCAGTTGGTCCAGACGCGTCCGGCCTTGATGGCGCGGCCCATGCGGTAGGCCACGTTGCCGTTGCGGCTCCAGACGCCTGCGCCCAAACCGTAGAGCGTGTCGTTGGCAATGGCCAGCGCTTCGGCTTCGTCCTTGAAGGTGGTCACGGCCAGCACCGGGCCGAAGATTTCTTCCTGGAAGATGCGCATCTTGTTGTGGCCCTTGAACAGCGTGGGCTGCACGTAGTAGCCGCCAGCCAGGTCGCCGCTTTGGTGCGATTGCGCGCCGCCGATCAGAACCTGTGCGCCTTCTTGCTTGCCCAGTTCGAGGTACGACAGGATCTTGGTGAGTTGTTCCTTGGAGGCTTGGGCACCAATCATGGTGTTGCCGTCGAGCGGGTTGCCTTGCACGATGGCGGCCACGCGCTTGAGCACACGTTCCATGAACTTGTCGTAGATCGATTCCTGGATCAGCGCACGGCTCGGGCAAGTGCAGACTTCGCCTTGGTTGAAGGCAAACAGCACCAGACCTTCGATGGCCTTGTCCAGGAAGCCGTCGTCCTTGTCCATCACGTCGGCAAAGAAGATGTTGGGCGACTTGCCGCCGAGTTCCAGCGTGGCCGGAATCAGGTTGTTGGCAGCGGCTTGTGCAATCACACGCCCGGTGGTGGTGGAGCCAGTGAAGGCAATCTTGGCGATGCGCTTGCTGGTGGCCAGCGGCATGCCGGCTTCACGGCCAAAGCCGTTGACGATGTTGAGCACGCCCGGGGGCAGCAGGTCGGCAATCAGTTCGGCCAGCACCATGATGCTGATGGGGGTGGACTCGGCGGGCTTGAGCACCACGCAGTTGCCAGCGCCCAATGCGGGGGCGAGCTTCCAGGCGGCCATCAGGATCGGGAAGTTCCAGGGGATGATCTGGCCGACCACGCCCAGGGGTTCCTGGATGTGGTACGCGACGGTGTTTTCGTCGATGTTGCTCAGGGCACCTTCTTGGGCGCGCACGCAGCCGGCAAAATAGCGGAAGTGGTCAACCGTGAGCGGAATGTCAGCAGCCATGGTCTCGCGAATGGGCTTGCCGTTGTCCACGGTTTCGGCGTAGGCCAGCAGTTCCAGATTGGCTTCGATGCGGTCAGCAATCTTGAGCAGTACGTTGGCGCGGCTGGCAGCATCGGTCTTGCCCCAGGCGTCGGCAGCGGCGTGGGCGGCGTCGAGCGCGAGCTCAATATCTTCTGCGGTGGAACGGGCTGCCTTGGTGTAGACCTTGCCGCTGATCGGGGTGATCACGTCAAAGTACTGGCCCTTGACGGGGGCTACAAACTTGCCGCCAATGAAGTTGTCGTAATGGGCCTTGTAGGCGATCTTGGCACCGGCTTCGCCGGGGGCTGCGTAGGACATGGTCTCTCCTCGATTGAGTGTGTTGGGTTGAAATTTTTCCCTTGCGGGCCAGACTGTGTATCAAGTCCCGTGCCACAAACCGCCAACACGCCAAGACGCTTGATTTCATTAGGAAGTTTTCTTTGCCCCTGTGCCCAGAAGGGCTTTGGCTGGGAATTTGCAACGTTGCACAAGTGGACAGTTGTCACGAAATGGAACACTGCGCGCTCCGGTTTGCTATGCAAGCCACAACATATCGCCAGACCCGGGAGCGCTCGCTACCATCGAGCCGGTTTCAGACACATCGAGCAGGCCGCAAACCTGTCCAGGAGACACCGTGCATACACCCCAGCATGCCTTGGCCGTGCGCCAGGCGCGCCAGCATTTGCTCGAATTTGGCGACATCCCCAGCGATGGGCTGGATGTGCGGGTGGCGCGCTCGTGGCGGCGCAGTCTGGCCGCCGGACTACTGCCCGAGGGGCGACTGCACGGCGGCGAGCACAGCAACACGCTCGAATTGCGCCAGTCGCTGCTGCGTAACCACGAACTGCTGGCGCACTCGCGCCCGGTGATGGAATACCTGTTTGAGCAGGTGCGCCACAACCAGAACGTGGTGGTGCTGGCCGACAACCGGGGCACGCTGATGCACACGCTGGGCGACGCGGTGTTTCTGGAAAAGGCGCAGCGCGTGGCTCTGAGCTGTGGCGCCTCCTGGCTGGAAGAGCAGCGCGGCACCAACGCCATTGGTACCGCCCTGGCCGAGGGCGACAGCGTCGAGATCCATGGCGGCGAACACTTTCTGGAGCGCAACAGTTTCCTGACCTGTGCCGCCGCCCCCATCCGCGCGGGCGACGGCAGCTTGATGGGCGTGCTCGACATCTCGGGCGACCAGCACAACGGCCACCCCCACACGCTGGGCCTGGTCAGCACCGCCGCGCGCATGATCGAGAACCGGCTGATGGTGGCGCACTGCAAACATGCGCTGCAACTGCACCTTCACGCCCACCCCGAGGGCATTGGCAGCGTGGCCGAAGGCATCATCACCATCTCAGAAGATGGCTGGATCGTGGGTGCCAACCGCGTCGCAATGGGATTGCTGCAGTTAGGCGCGCAGGCCATGGGCGTGACGCAAATCCACAGCCTGATCGATATGCGCCTGCAAGACCTGCTCTGGCGGCGCAACCACAAACCGCAGCAGGCGTTTCAGGTCCGCCTGCGCAATGGCGTGGCGCTGTGGGCGTTGGTGCACGCGCAGGAAGCGGGGCCGTCGATTGCGCCCCGCAGCGCGCCGAGCGTGCCCGAGCCCGCGCAGAGCGACGCGCTTTGGTGCCTGGACACGGGCGACGCGCGCTGGCGCAGCGCCGCCGACAAGGCGCGCCGCGTGCTCGACAAGCCGATTGCCGTGCTGCTGCAAGGCGAGTCGGGTGTGGGCAAGGAATACTTTGCGCGTGCCATGCACGACAGCAGCGCGCGACGCAACGGCCCGTTTGTGGCCATCAACTGCGCAGCCATCCCCGAAAACCTGATCGAGGCCGAACTCTTTGGCTACGCCCCCGGTGCCTTTACCGGTGCCAGAAAAGAAGGCAGCCTCGGCCGCCTGCGCGAGGCCAATGGCGGCACGCTGTTTCTGGACGAAATTGGCGACATGCCACTGTCCATGCAGACGCGCCTGCTGCGGGTGCT
>CAIPBW010000097.1 GCA_903863395.1 uncultured beta proteobacterium | reverse complement strand
GGCGTGTGCGACGGCTTTATCGGCAACCGCATGATCGAGCAATACGGGCGCCAGGGCGGCTTCCTGCTCGACGAGGGCTGCACCCCCGCGCAGGTGGACAAGGCGATTGAAAAATTCGGCTTTGCCATGGGCCCGTTCCGCATGGGCGACCTGGCGGGTAACGACATTGGCTGGGCGATTCGCAAGCGCCGCTACGTGGAAAAGCCCGGCATGAAATACAGCAAGACCGCCGACCTGTTGTGCGAGAAAGGGCGCTTTGGCCAGAAGACCGGCGCGGGCTGGTACGACTACGTGGCTGGCAAACGCGACGCCATTCCCAACGCCGAGGTGGTGGCAATGATTGAGGAGCACCGCAAGTCGCTGGGCATTACGCCGCGCAAGATTTCGGACGAGGAAATCGTGCAACGCCTGGTGTTTTCGCTGGTGAACGAAGCCGCCCATATTCTGGAAGACGGCATTGCCAACAAGGCCAGCGACATCGACATCGTCTACATCTTTGGCTACGGCTTCCCGGCCTACCGGGGTGGGCCGATGAACTATGCCGACCAGATCGGCTTGTTCAACGTGGTGCAGGCCATGAACCGCTTTGCCCAGAACCCGCACGACGACGCCACCTTCTGGAAGCCCGCTCCATTACTCGAACGCCTGGCCGCCGAAGGCAAGACCTTCAACTAGGGACACCACGTGATCCGCAAGATCGCCCTGGGCCTGCTGGCTGTGCTGGTGGTGTTGGTGGCTGTGCTGGGCATCAACACGGCGCGCAAGGGCTCGCGTCAACTGGTGGTGGCACCGCTGGCTGCGGCCAAGGTGGACGAGGCTGGTGCGGCCGCGCGCCTGGCCGAGGCGGTGCGCCTGCGTACCGTTTCGTCGCGTGACGATGCTGCGCTCAATACCGACCAGTTCAAGCAGTTCCATGCCTTGTTGCAAGCGCGCTTTCCCAAGGTGCATGCCACGCTCAGGCGCGAGTTGGTGGGCGACTTGAACCTGCTCTACACCTGGCAGGGCACCGACCCCAAGGCGCGCCCGATCATGTTCATGGCGCACCAGGACGTGGTGCCGATTGCGCCGGGAACCGAGGGTGACTGGCAGGTTGCACCGTTTGCCGGCGAAATCAAGGACGGCTTTGTCTGGGGCCGTGGCTCCTGGGACGACAAGGGCAACCTGATGTCCGAGCTCGAAGCCGTTGAGCAACTCCTGGCCAGCGGTTTCCAGCCCGAGCGCACCGTGTACCTGGCCTTTGGTGCCGACGAGGAAGTGGGCGGCTTGCGCGGTGCGGCCAAGATTGCCGCGCTGCTCAAGGAGCGCAAGGTGCAACTCGACTTTGTGATTGACGAAGGCCTGTTGGTACTCGACGGCATTCTGCCCGGGCTTGGCAAGCCGGCCGCCATGATTGGCGTGGCCGAGAAGGGCTATATGTCGGTGGTGCTCAAGATGGCGGCAACGCCCGGGCACTCGTCGATGCCGCCGCCCAAGGGCACCAGTGCCATTGCCATGATGAGTGCCGCGCTCAAGCGGCTTGACGACGAGCAGTTGCCCGGTGGCCTGCGCGGCATTGCCGGTGAGATGTTCGACACGCTCGCCCCCGAAATGGGCGGCTTCTCGCGCGTGGCTCTGTCCAACCTGTGGCTGTTTGGGCCGGTGGTGCAAAAGCAGTTGGAAGGCGCTTCGAGTACCAACGCCATGCTGCGCACCACCACGGCGCTGACCATCGTGAACGCGGGCAACAAGGAAAACGTGCTGCCCGGGCGTGCCGAGGCCACGGTCAATTTCCGCATACTGCCGGGTGACACCAAGGAGCAGGTGCTCGAGCACATGCGCACCCAGGTCAGCAAGGCCGTGAGTTCGGACAAGTTTGAGCTCTTTGCATTGCCCGGTGCGGTCAACGCCTCCAAGGTGGCACCCACCGATTCCAACCAATACCGCTTGCTCAACACCACCATCCGCGAAGTCTTTCCGGATGCGCTGGTGGCACCGGGGTTGATGATCGCCGGGACCGACTCCATCCACTATGGCGAGATCAGCGACCACGTATTCAAGTTTTCACCGGTGCGCGCCAATGCCGAAGACCTCAAGCGCTTCCACGGCACCAACGAACGCCTTTCCGCCGCCAACTACGCCGACGCCATTCGCTTTTACTTGCGCCTCATCGGCCAGGGTAGCAAGGCCCAGGCGTTCTGAACCCGCTTTGCAACTGCTTCCGACTTTTTTTCGAGGGAACTATCCATGACATCCGCCGTAATCGTCTCCACTGCACGCACGCCCCTGGCCAAGAGCTGGAAGGGCTCGTTCAACATGACCCATGGCGCCACGCTGGCCGGCCATGCGGTCGAGCACGCCATCCAGCGCGCCGGGATTGAACCCGGCGAGGTGGAAGACGTGCTGATGGGCTGCGCCACACCCGAAGGGGCCACCGGCGCCAACATCGCCCGCCAGGCGGCGCTGCGTGCCGGTTGCCCGGTCACTACGTCGGGCATGACCATCAACCGCTTTTGCTCATCGGGCCTGCAAACGATTGCGATGGCCTCGCAGCGCATCATCGCCAACGAAGGCGATATCTTTGTTGCCGGTGGGGTGGAAGCGATCTCGTGCGTACAGCAGGAGATGAACCAGCACATGCTGGCCGACCCCTGGCTGGTCAAGAACAAGCCCGAGATCTACTGGAACATGCTGCAAACCGCCGAAAACGTGGCCAAGCGCTACAACATCGGGCGCGAGGCCATGGACCAATACGGTGCCGCCAGCCAGCAAAAAGCCGGCAAGGCGCTCGCTGGCGGACTGTTCAAGGACGAGATTGCCCCGATCACCGTCACCATGGGGGTGGCGGACAAGGTGATGGGATTGATGACCAAGCAGGTCACCGTCAGCGACGACGAAGGCATTCGTGCCGACACTACCTACGAAGGCATTTGCGGCCTGCGCTCGGCAGTTCCGGGCGGCCTGATTTCTGCCGGTAACGCCAGCCAGTTTTCTGACGGCGCGGGCGCGGTGGTGGTGATGCACGAAAGAATTGCCGAGCAAAAGGGCCTCAAACCACTCGGGCGCTTCCTGGGCTTTGCCGTGGCCGGTTGCGAGCCCGACGAGATGGGCATTGGCCCGGTGTTTGCCATCCCCAAGGTACTCGCGCGCCTGGGCCTGAAGATCGACGACATCGATCTGTGGGAACTCAACGAAGCCTTTGCCGTGCAGGTGCTGTACTGCCGCGACCGCCTGGGCATTCCAGCCGATCGCCTCAACGTCAACGGCGGCGCAATTGCCGTGGGCCACCCCTACGGTGTGAGCGGCCAGCGCCTGACCGGCCACGCCCTGATTGAAGGCAAGCGCCGCGGCGCCAAGCGCGTGTGCGTGACCATGTGCATTGGCGGCGGCATGGGCGCTGCAGGCATTTTTGAAGTGCTTTGATGCGACTGCGCGCCACCATCGCGTTTTTGCTGTACGACTGGCTCGATACCGCCGCGCTCACCGAGCGCGCACGCTTTAGCGACCATGCGCGCGAGACGTTTGACGCCGTGCTCGATACCTGCGAGCGCATTGCCCGCGAGAAGTACGCGCCATTCAACCGTCTGGTGGACGTGCAGGAGCCGCACTTTGACGGCGAGCGTGTCATCCTGCCGCAGGCCACCTTTGAGGCGCAGCGCGCCTACGCAGAGTCGGGCATGCTCAGCGCGGCGCAGGACTACGACGTGGGCGGCATGCAACTGCCCTACAGTGTCGAGGCTGCTGCCAACGCGTTTTTCGCCTGCGCCTCGGTCAGCATTGGCTCGGGAATGCTCACCACCGGCAACGCCAATCTGCTGATGACGCACGGCAGCGCCATGCAGCAGGAGGTGTTTGCCAGGAACGAGTTCTCAGGCCGCTGGTCGGGCACCATGTGCCTGTCCGAGCCGCAAGCGGGCTCGAGCCTGTCGGACGTGGCCACGCGCGCCGTGCCCGATGGTGCGGACTATGCCGCCGATCCACTTGGTGCCCGCTACCGCCTCAAGGGCAACAAGATGTGGATTTCGGCGGGCGAGCACGACCTGACCGAAAACATCATCCACCTGGTGCTGGCCAAGATCCCCGACGCGCAGGGCAAGTTGGTGCCGGGCACGCGCGGGATTTCGCTGTTCATTGTTCCCAAGCGCATGGTCAACGCCCAGGGCGAACTCACCGGCGAGCGCAACGACGTGGCGCTGGCAGGCTTGAACCACAAGCTCGGCTGGCGCGGCACCACCAATACGCTGCTCAATTTTGGCGAAGGCAAGTTCCCGTTGCGCCAAGGCGGTCTGGACGGCCAGGGCGCAGGTGCCATCGGCTATCTGGTGGGCGCACCCGGCAAGGGCTTGCAGTGCATGTTCCACATGATGAACGAGGCGCGCATTGGTGTCGGCATTGCAGCCACCATGCTCGGGCTGGCGGGCTACTACGCCGCGCTCGAATACGCCAGCAACCGGCCCCAGGGCCGCCCCGTGGGCGCTGGCGGTAAAGACCCGTCGCAACCCCAGGTGCCAATCATCGAGCACGCCGACGTCAAACGCATGCTGCTGGCGCAAAAAGCGTATTGCGAAGGCGCGCTGGCGCTGGAGCTGTACTGCGCGCGCCTGGTGGATGAGCAGCACACCGCAGCCGCACCGGTGGCCGATGAGGCACGCCTGCTGCTGGAGGTGCTCACGCCGATTGCCAAGAGTTGGCCCAGCGAATGGTGCCTGGAGGCCAATTCGCTGGCGATCCAGGTGCATGGCGGCTACGGCTACACGCGCGACTTTCCGGTCGAACAGTATTGGCGCGACAACCGCCTCAACATGATCCACGAAGGCGCGCACGGCATCCAGGCGATGGACCTGCTCGGGCGCAAGGTGCTGATGGAGCAGGGCAGGGGCTTGCAGCTACTGGCACAGCGCATGGGTGCCACCGCCGGGCGCGCCGCACAGCACGCCGAGTTGCGCGAGTACGCCAGTGCGCTCCAGGGTGCCTTGAAGCAAGTCCACACGGCCACGCTTGGTGCCTGGTCCGGCACCGACCCGGCGCTGGCGCTGGCCAATGCCGTGCCCTATATGCAGGCCTTTGGCCACACCGTGCTGGCCTGGATCTGGCTGGACGTAGCCACCGCCGCCTTGCAGGGTGATACGGCACAAGCCGAGCCTGCGACCCAGGGTCGCCTGGGTGCTACGCGCTACTTCTTCCGCTACGAGTTGCCCAAGATCGGCGCCTGGCTCAGCGTGGTACAAGTGCGTGACGCCACCTGTGCCGATTTTCCGCAAGCGGCGTTCTGACGCTTCCATAATTCATGACGATTACCAGCCCCGTCATTGCGAACGCAGTGAAGCAATCCATGACTTTCAAATGCATGGACTGCCGCGCTGCGCTCGCAGTGACGAAGCCACAGTTCATGGTCCGTATGCAGTATC
>CAIPBW010000096.1 GCA_903863395.1 uncultured beta proteobacterium | reverse complement strand
TAGACCAGCACCACGCTGGCGTCGAGCAGTTCGGCAATCGGCGTGGACGCGCCAAAGCGAAACAGCATGCACGGCAACGCAAAAAACAGCACGAAGCCATTGAGCCCGGCAATCGCCTGCAAGGCCAGCATGCCACGGCGGGTGGCGAGGTAGCCGCACAAGACCAACGCGAAGAACGGGAAGGTAATCGTCAAGATGTCTTTCACGCGCCCATTGTCAGGGCAAATTACGTCGGTGCAGTCTGTCATTGGATTGCCTGTCTTGAGATTGCCTCGGGGCTCTAGGCAGAGGTCAGCCGTCATGTGTGTGGTCGGGAGGCTAGGCAACAAAGTCCCCTCGCTCTCCGCAGAAATAGGGGCAGGGGCCCGCGCCTCACCTGTCAAACGCCCAGAATATCGGCGCGAACCCCTGCCCCTATTTCTGCTACCGGCTTTGCGAAGATTGCGGTGGCGCGGTGACGAAGGTGACGCATGGTCTCGCGAAGTCGAGAGGCTGTCATTGCGAGGAGCGCAGCGACGCGGCAATCCATGACTCTTTTGCCAGTCATTGCGAGCGAAGCGCGGCAATCCATGCAGCAGCCCAAAGACATGGATCGCCACGCTTCGCTCGCGATGACGAAGGGGCGGCGCGATGACGAAGGGGTGGCGCGATAACGAAGTGGCAAGAGCCCGCGAAGTGCGCGGTAGCGCACTCCATTAAGATGGCGCGCTCGCTCAACATTCACTACTGCATGCCGCCGCCCTCTCCTGTCCGTTCCCACGGTCTCAATCTCGCACAGCAAGAAGCGGTCAATTACCTGCATGGGCCATGTCTGGTGCTTGCGGGGGCGGGGTCGGGCAAGACGCGGGTGATCACGCACAAGATTGCGCGCCTCATCCAAAGCGGCGTGCCGGCACAGCGCATTGCTGCCATCACCTTTACCAACAAGGCTGCAGCCGAAATGCGCGAGCGTGCCAAGGAGTTGATTGGCAAGGCGGCGCGCGAGACGCTGGTGTGCACCTTTCACGCGCTGGGGGTGCGCATGCTGCGCCAGGACGGCGCGGCGCTGGGGCTCAAGCCGGCGTTTTCGATTCTGGACACCGACGATGTCACCAACATTCTGAAGGACGCTGGCAGTTGCAGCGACCTGGCTGCGGTGCGCCAATGGCAGTGGACCATCAGCGCCTGGAAGGCTGCGGGTCTTACTTCAGCCCAGGCGCTGGCGCAGGCTGATGACGAAGCCAGCCGCGCGGCTGCGATCGTGATGGCGCGGTATGAGGAGCGCCTGAGCGCCTACCAGAGCGTGGACTTTGACGACCTGATTGCGCTGCCGCTCAAGCTGCTGCAAAACCACGAAGCGGTGCGGCACAAGTGGCAGGCGCAGATGGGCCACATTCTGGTGGACGAATACCAGGACACCAACGCCACCCAGTACGCCATGCTCAAGTTGCTCGCCGGTGGCAACCCCAACGCGACCGCGCGCTTTACCGTGGTGGGCGACGACGACCAGTCGATCTACGGCTGGCGCGGTGCCACGCTGGATAACCTGAGGCAGTTGCCGCTGGACTACCCCGCGCTCAAGGTGATCAAGCTGGAGCAGAACTACCGCTCCACCAGTGCCATCCTGCGCGCGGCCAACAACGTGATCGGCCCCAACCCCAAGCTGTTTGCCAAAAACCTGTGGAGCGACCTGGGCGAGGGCGAGCCGGTGCGCGTGGTGGACGCCGACCACGAGGAGCATGAGGCCGAGCGTGCCGTGGCGCGCATCCAGAGCCTGCGTGCAGAAGGTACTTTGGCGCAGAGCGGGGCGCAGTACCGCGAGTGGCGCGACTTTGCCGTGCTCTACCGCGCCAACCACCAGGCCAAGCCGTTCGAGAAGGCGCTGCGCAAGGCCAATATTCCGTACAAGGTTTCAGGGGGACAGAGCTTTTTTGACCGCGCCGAAATCCGCGACCTGTGCGCCTGGTTTCGCCTGTGGGCCAACAGCGACGACGACCCGGCCTTTGTGCGCGCCGTGACCACACCCAAGCGCGGCATCGGCCACCAGACCCTGGCCACGCTGGGCGAGTACGCCAGCCGCTACAAGCTCAGCCTGTTTGAGGCGCTGTTTTCATCGTCGCTGGGCGCTGCCCTGGGCGCCAAGGCGCTGGGCAGCCTGCACGAGTTTGGGCGCTACGTGAACGACCTGGAGTACCGCGCCCGCCACACCCAGGGCGCGCAAGATGCCGGGGCCTTTCTGGCCCAGTGGCTCAAGGAGATTGACTACCAGAAGCACCTGCACGACGGCGAGGAAAGCGACAAGATTGCCGCCGCCAAATGGTCCAACGTGCAGGAGTTTTGCCAATGGATGGCGCAGCGCTGTGGCGGTGCGGACGACACGCCCGGCGCTGTCGGCCAGGTCGAAGTCAAGTCACTGCTCGAAGTGGCCCAGACCATTGCACTGCTGTCCACACTGGATGAGCGCGACGCCGAGCAGAACGTGGTGACGCTCTCGACCCTGCACGCCGCCAAGGGACTGGAGTGGCCGCACGTGATGCTGGTGGGGGTAAACGAAGGGCTGCTGCCGTTCAGAACCGATGAAGAAGCCGCGCCTGATCAGCAGGCCCAGCGCCTGGAAGAAGAACGCCGCCTGATGTACGTGGGCATCACGCGGGCGCAGCGCTCGCTGGCGGTGAGCTGGGCCAAACGGCGCAAGAAAGGGCGCGAGATGGTGGCCACGCTACCCAGCCGCTTCATCGCCGAAATGGCGCTCGATGCCGCCACGGTGAAAGTTGATCCGCGCGAAAAACTCAAGGCCTTGCGCGCCGAATTTGCCGAGCGCGCCGAGCGCTCAGCCGCAGCGGCGGCGCTGAGTCAACTCAAATGAAGTGAGGGCAAGAGCGCGTTAGCGCCGCTTGTCCATGTGGCCAAATCCGAGCGTGCCTTCTTCTTTGGCGCCAAACTGCGCGTCGTGCAGATCGGCCAACGCCAGCATGGCCGCGGCCGCATCCTGGTTGAAGCCGATGCGTGCCTGGCCCATGCCGTCGCCGCCGTTCATGATCAGCTTGTAGATGTATTCGCTGCACTCCTTGTAGCCCCACAGGGTGCGGATGGTGTTGGCAATGCGCTTGTGGTGCAGTTCGACTATGGCCAGCGCCTCGTCTTTTTTCTGCGCCGACGACATTTCTGCAAGCGGCACCGGTTGCGTGGGAATTTCGATGTCGGATTGGGCGACCGGCGTCGCAGCCGCCGTCTGCGCACCGGGTACCCGGGCCGCAGGGACGGGGGCAGGCGTGGGTGCAATGGGGGCCGCCGCTACCGGCTCACTCACCCCAAGGCGCGAGTCCTGCTCGGCCAAGGCGCTGTCCCACATGCTCCAGACCGTATCGGGATCGTCCTCGATCACCTCCAGCCCGCGCGGCTTTGCCCCCTCCTTGGGAGCAGGATCGGCGCTCTTGGCGCCTTTGCCGCGGAAACTGCTGAACATGGGGACCTTTGCTAGTGGTGCGCGAATATTACCCCAATGCGGGAACTTGGTGCAAAACCCATGTTGGAGTTGCTTACTCGGTAAAGCAGGCATTGAGCGCATCCACGCTGGCGCGGTCGGCTTCGCCTGTCAGCGCCTTGAGCCGCAGACCCGAGATCAGGTAGATGTAGCGCGCCTGCGCCAGGTCGCGCAGGGCAACCATTCGGGCATTTTCGGCGTTCAGAATATCCAGGCGCGTGCGGTTGCCAGCCTGGAAGGATTTCTGGCTTGACAACAGCGTTTGCTCGGCCGAGCGCACTGCCTGCTCCAGCGCCTGCACCTTGAGCACGCCTTCCGAGACGCCACGAAACTCTTTGTACACGCGCATGCCCAGATCGCGCCGCCCGGCTTCGAGCAACTGCTCGGCTTTGTTTTTGTTGGCCAGGGCTTGCCGCACCGCTGCGTTGACGCTGCCACCGGAGAAGATGGGAACGTTGAGCTGCAATCCGATGGTGCGCGTCTCATAAGTCGAATCGATGCTCAGGTTGTTCTCGCTGCTGCTGCGGCTCCACTGCGCCACTGCGTCGAGCGTGGGATAGTGGCCCGCGCTGGCCTTGTCCACCTCAAAATTGGCGGCTTCCACGCGTGCGCGCAGCACCCGCAACTCCGGGCTGGCCTGCTCTGCCTTTTCAACCCAGTCCTCTAGCCGGGCCGGGTTGGGGGGCAACAAGGCAAGCTTGGACGCATCCATTGCTGCCAGTGTCTCCACCGGTTGATTGACCAGCACCCTGAGCTGGCCACGGGTGTAATCCACGTTCTGCCGGGCTTCCAGTTCCTGGGCCACGCTCATGTCCAGGCGCGACTGCACCTCGTCCGCGTCGGTGCGCGTGCCCGACCCGGCGGCGTACATCTTCTTCGCCGCGTCAAGCTGTGTGCGATAGGTTGCCATCTGCGTGCGAATCAGGGCCAGCTGATCCTGCGCCATAAGCGCTTCAAGGTAAGCCCCCGCCACCTTGATCGAAAGGTTTTGCAACTCGCTCTCTAACACTGCGTCAACATCATCCACCTGTGCCTGGGTCTGTCGGTATTGCGCCCACTGGTAACGTCGGTAAATCGGCTGGCGCACAGACAGCGTATTGTTGCTGCTGGGATAGGTGCTGCTGGCATCCGCCAATTGGCCAAGCGAGTTGGGCGTGACGCTGTCGAGCTGGTTGCGGTTGCGCGAAAAACTGGCCGACACGCTGGGCATCAGTTGCGCACGCGCCTGCGGCAGGTTTTCGCGCCCGGCTTGCGCTGTGGCGCGCGCCGCATTGGTGGCGGCGTCCTGTGACAGCGCCGCCTCGTACACCTGCGACAAATCCATGGCAGAGGCCGCGCTGGCACCCCAGGCGCAGGCCAACACCAGACACCATTTATTCATGCTGCTCACTCCTCTTTCAGTGAGGCTGCCATACGCTTGGTCAGCGGGTGCAGCAGATAGGTCAAGAGCGAGCGCTCGCCGGTCTTGAACACCACTTCGGCGGGCATGCCGGGCTGCAGCTGGCGCTTGCCCAGGGTCTTGAGGCCATCGGGCGTGACCGTTACGCGCGCCAGAAAATAGGCGCTATTGGTCTGAGGCTCGGAGATCATGTCGCTCGATACCGAGACTACCTTACCGGACACCACCAATTGCGGCGAGTGGGCAAAGGATGAGAAGCGGATATCCACCGGCAGCCCCTCGCGCACACTGTCGATCAGATGCGGTGCCACGTGCACTTCGAGCAGCAGCATTTCGTCTTGCGGCACCACATCCATCATCTTCTGGCCTGGGCCCACCACGCTGCCCGGCGTCTGCACCGCCAAGGACATCACTTGCCCTGCCACCGGTGCCTTGATTTCGGTACGCGTCAGCTCATCGCTGACGGCGCGGAACTTCACCTCGTCGCCCTGCACTTCACGCGTCACGTCGGCCAACTGGGTTTCCACCTCCTTGCGGTACTCCTTTTGGCGCGCAAGCATGCGCTGGCGCAACTCGGCAATGGCGTGTGTGCTGCGTGCGGTGTTGCCCAGCAAGTCAGCGATGGACGAATTGGACTCCGCCACCATGCGCTCCAACTCCAACTGGCGATTGCGCGGCACATAGCCTTCCTTGACCAAGCCGCGCGTGTTGCCGAGCTCATCGGTCAACAGCGCCAACTGGTTGCGTCGGTTGCCCAGCATGCTCTCGTAGGCGCGCATCAAACCTTCCTGCCCACGTATGCCCTCCTCCATGCCCTGCAAATCGGCTTGCAGGGCGGCCCTGCGGGCGTCAAAGAGTTGTTGCTGGGTTTGCATTTGCCCGGAGATCAGCGGGTCCTTGGTTTGTGAGAGCAAATCGGCGTGGAAAACAACTGCGGACAAGCCCCGGTTTTCCGATTCCAGCCGCCCTTGCTGGGCTCGCAAGCCCAGATAGCGCTGGCGCACCGCTTCGTAGTTTGCACGCGCCACCGCGTCGTCCATGCGCAGCAGCACTTGTCCGGCCTTGACCTCTTCGCCTTCGTGCACCAAGACCTCTTTGACAATGCCCCCGGTCAGGTGCTGCACCGGTTTGCGCTTGGTGTCGATGGCCACAATGGCCGGGCCGGGCACGCCTTCGTCCAGCGGTGCCAGTGCCGCCCACAGCATGAAGCCGCCAAAGCCCAAGCCCAGCGCCCATAGGCCGATGCGCGCGGCATGGCCCGAGTCGGACGACAAGCCTTGGCCGACCCCGCCGTCCTGCGGGGAACCATCTGTACCCTTGGCTGCAAGGTTGGCTAATTTGCCCAATATCTGCGACTGTGGTGTGCTCATATCAAGTCTCACTCAAAATTCAAAAAAAGATTAATAAACTTTTCAGGCGGCCACCGCGCCCGGGGGTGGCACGGCTGCGCTCGCTACTGCCGCCTGTTGCGCGCGTAATGCGTTCAATACCGCATCGCGCGGCCCCATGGTGGCGATCCGCCCGTCCTGCAGCAGCACCAAATGGTCTGCCGCGGCAATGGCTCCCGGACGATGGGTGATCAGAATTACCGTCTTGCCCTTGGCCTTTAGCTCGCGCACGGTTTGCATCAGCGCCGCTTCACCCACATCGTCCAGATTGGCGTTGGGCTCATCGAGCACCACCAGCACCGGGTTGCCGTAGACCGCGCGCGCCAGGCCCACGCGCTGGCGTTGACCACCCGACAACAAATTGCCGGCCTCGCCAATCGGCGTGTCGTAGCCCTTGGGCAGGCGCAAAATCATGTCGTGCAAACCTGCACTCTTGGCGGCCTCGATCACCTTGTCCGACTCCAACGCGCTAAAGCGCGCAATGTTCTCGGCAATCGTGCCTTCAAACAACTCGATGTCCTGCGGCAGGTAGCCAACGTGGGGGCCAAGCTCCACCCGATCCCAGCCCTGCAGCGGCAGGTCGTCGAGCAGAACGTCGCCCGTGACCTGCGGCCAGATGCCCACGATCACCCGCGCCAGCGTCGACTTGCCCGAGCCCGACGGCCCCAGCACCACCGTCACGGTGCCGGGTTGTGCGCTCAGGCTGATGTCTTTGAGAATTGGCGTTGCGCGTCCCGTTGCAGTGGCAAATACGTTGTGCAAGTGCACCGCGCCTTGCG
>CAIPBW010000095.1 GCA_903863395.1 uncultured beta proteobacterium | reverse complement strand
CCTGCTCTACCGCCAGGCAATAGAGACTGCGCGCTGCCTGAGCGAAAACGTGCTCACCAGCGTGCACGAAGCCAACATCGGCTCGATCTTCGGCATCGGCTTTCCGGCCTGGACGGGCGGTGCCCTGCAGTTCATCTACGGGCTGGGCATCGACGTCTTCGAACAACGCGCTGCCACGCTGGCGGCTCAGTACGGCGAGGGCTTTGCGCTCAGCGCCGAAGTTTCGGCCTGCCTGCGCAAGTACCAGCCGCGCTATTGAGCTCTACGACCATGCCTTCTGACAGCACCCGCTGGCGCTCTCTGGCGCAGACCTTGGTGCTGTATGGCGCGGCGCTGGCGCTGGGCGTGGGGTCGGCCTGGTGGGTGCTGAAAAAGGCACCCTGGTTCAACAACACGGTGCAGGTCGGGGCCTGGCGCGCCAACCTGCTGGCGGGCAGCCCCAATGCCGACCTCTACACCCGCGCAGCCTTGGCGCTTAACGCCCTGCTGGCGCTGGACCGCAGCGAAACCATGTACTTTATTGCCACCCAGGACGACAGCGGTCACGCGCTGCGCTCGCGCTGCAGCTACCGGGTGGAGGGCACGCCGCCCAACGCGCGCTGGTGGAGCATTACCGCCTATGCCGACGACATGTTTTTGTTTGACGCGCCCCAACAGCGCTACAGCCTCAACGGCAGTACCGCGCAACTCGACGCCCAAGGCCACTTTGCCCTGACCACCGGCGCAACACCGGTGCCCGGCGTGCACTGGCTACCCACACCAGGCGACAGGGGCTTGGTGCTGACGCTGCGCCTGTACAACCCGCTGCCCGCGATGCAGGAGCAGCCGGCATCGTTAGCCGCGCCGCGCATCACCGCACAGGGAGCGTGCCCATGAGCGCACACGGCCAAAGCGCACGCACCTGGCGCACAAGCGTGTGGGGCCTGCTGGCCACCGTGGTGCTGAGCCACCTGCTGGCGGTGTGGGCCGCGCCCCACCTGATCATGCAGGCGCTGATGAACGGCCCGACGGCGCGCAGCATGAACATTCACAACCAGGCGGCTTTTGCAGCGCGGGTAACAGCGGCTTCGCGCGACGTGGTCATGCCCAGCCCGGACCTGCTGTACTCGGTGTGCGCGTATGACCTGAGCCAGGGGCCAGTGCACATCAGCGCCAACCCTGACCTGCCCACCTACTGGTCGATTGCGCTGTACGCTGCCAACAGCGACAACTTCTTCGTCATCAACGACCGCCAGGCCAACGGCCAGCCGGTGGACCTGTGGCTGGTGGCCCCGGGCACAAGCCCGCCTGCGAGCGCCAGCGCCGCACCCAGCCGCATGCTGGTGGCGCCATCGAAAACCGGCTTCTTGCTGATGCGCCTGCTCACCAGCAACTACGCCGCCGAAAAAGACACCCTTGAACCCGCGCGGCGCACCCTGCGCTGCACACCCGGATAAGGAGCGCATATGCTGGCCCGACTGATGCGATGGATGCTGTTGGCCGAATCTGCCCTGGGCGCGGCCCTGGGCTACTGGCTGGTGTCGAGCAATGACTGGAGCTTGTGGACCGTGCCACTGCTCGCTGCCCTGCTGCCGTTTGCCGCTGTGCTGCCGGGGCACCTGGCGGCAACGCTGCTCTCGCGTGCGCGCAACGAGCCCGCAGCCCTGTGGTGGCGCGCGCTTGCGGGCGAAACCTGGGCCACGATATTGGTGTTTGTCCTGCGCCAGCCCTGGAGCCGACACGCGCCCACGCTCAGCGGTGAGCGTGGCAACCCGGCCCGGGTAGCGGTGCTGCTGGTGCATGGCTATATGTGCAACCACCGCATCTGGGATGAGATGGCCGCTGTGCTGCGCCGCCAGGGCCACACCGTGTTGGCAATAGACCTGGAGCCGGTGTTCGCCCCGATTGACGACTATGCGCCCTTGATTGAAGCCGCAGTCCAGGCGCTGTGCGCGCACACCGGTCAAGCCCAGGTGGCGCTGGTAGGCCACAGCATGGGCGGCCTGGCGATTCGTGCCTGGATGCGCGCGCACGGCACAGAGCGCGTGGCGCGGGTGCTCACGCTGGGCACGCCGCACGTGGGCACCAAGCTGGCCCAGGCTTCGTCCACGCCCAACGGCCGCCAGATGCGCTGGCACAGCACGTGGCTGGCTGAACTGGCCACCAGCGAAGCGGCACAAAGCTACCGCCTGATCCACGTGGCGCTCACGCCGCAGGACAACATCGTCTTTCCGCAGCGCGCGCAGGTGCTCGATGGCGTTACGCCTACGGTGTTTGAGGGCTTGGGCCATGTGCAACTGGCGCTTGACCCCGGTGTCGCACAATGGGTGCAAGACCATCTCGCCGACATCACCCCCACGCCTTAGCGCAAGGAGACCGCCATGCTCAGCCCCTGGATCACGATTGCCTTGCCCGCGGCTGTGCTGTACCTGGCGTTTTTTCTCTGGTGGGGTGGGCGCGGCAAACCGCTGAGTGCGGCCGAGATTGAGCACTTTTTTGCCGCATTCGATCGGCTGGCGCTGACCGAGCGCGACCGCGAAATGCTGCCCGAGATCCGCGAACTGCTGAAAGACGACGACGGGCGTGAGTTTGTGATGCACAACCTGGTGCGCTACCGACCCAAGGCACTGTACCCACCGGGCTCGCCTTACGGCGACAGTGCCGTGGAGGCCGACCGGCGCTATGGCCGCACCATCATCGGCCCGTTGCTGCGCTACGGCAACCTGCCGATCTTTGTCGCACGGCGCAAAGGGGTTTTTGTCGAGCCTGCCGGTGCTGACGTGTGGCACATGGTGGCGATGGTGCGCTACCGCAGCCACCGCGATTTTTTGCGCTTTGCCCTGGCCATCACGATCAAGGGCACGATCGTGCACAAATGGGCAGCGATCGAGAAAACCCATGTATTCCCGCTGCAGCCCGTCATCAGCCTGTTTGCCGTGCGGTTGCTGGTGGCACTGGCCGTAGTAGCCGGGGCCGCTTTGCTGGTGCTGCTGCTGCAGCCATAATTGCGTTCCATCGTTCGCAGGTGAACCCATGACCGAGTTGGTCGTTCGCAAATTGTTGATTGACCTGAGCGTGCCGTTTCCAGGGCGCTGGTGCGGTGGCGACGCCTTTCGCTCGGCGTTTTTTTCGGCGCTCTCGATGAGTTTTCCGGTGGGCGAGCAGTACTTCATCGACTCGGTGCGCGCCGGACTCAAGGCCTTGTCACCTGAGCAGGCCGCACCCCTGGCGCGTGAAGTGCAGGGCTTTGTCGGCCAGGAGGCCACGCACCGGCGCATCCACACCCTGTTTAACGACCAGCTTGCGGCCCTGGGTTACACCAACGTGCTGGAGCAGCGTGTGCGCAGGCGTCTGCAGCGCCACGCCCACTTCGAGGTGCGCATCCACGTGGCCGCCACTGCCGCCACCGAACACATCACCGCGATGTTTGCCGACTGGCTGTACCGCCACCCCGAAGTGCTGCAAGACTGCGAGCCGCGCCTGCAAACGCTGTGGATGTGGCACGCCGCCGAAGAGGCCGAGCACTGCAGCACCGCCTTTGACATCTACCGCGCGCTGGACGGCAGCGAGCGCTGGCGCGGGCGCATGCTGCGCTACGTGACACTGCATTTTGCGCTGGACGTGCTGCGCCAAACCGTGCGCAACCTGTGGCACGACCGCAGCCTGTTCCAATGGAGCACCTGGCGCAGCGGCGCGCAACTGCTGTTTGCGCGCGACGGCATGGTGCGTGGCAACGCCCGCATGTGGCGCGCTTACCTGCGAGCCGACTTTCACCCGCGCCAGCAAGACACCTCGCATTCGCGCCAGTGGCTGCAGGACAATAGCGCACGCTATAGCATCGTGGGCCAGCCCAGCGCCACCAGCCACCCACACCACCTTTGAGGACACCCCCTTCATGCACGCCCTGAGCCCCACCGACTCGGCCTTTTTGTGGATGGAAACGCGCAACCAGCCAATGCACGTGGCTGGCCTGAACATCTACACCCCGCCACCCGGCGCCGGGCCCGACTACATCAGCAAACTGCTCTCGGCCTGGAACAAGTACCCGCAGGCGGTGGCGCCATTCAACCTGCGCCCGGTGCTGCGCATGGGCTTGTGGTACTGGGAGGACGACACCGAGTTTGAGCTTGACTACCACCTGCGCCACCTGGCGCTGCCCCAGCCCGGACGCATCCGCGAATTGCTGGCCATGGTCTCGCATCTGCACGGCAACCTGATGGACCGCAACCGTCCGCTGTGGGAGACCTATGTGATCGAGGGTCTGCCCGGCGGGCGCTTTGCGATTTACACCAAGATCCACCATGCGCTCATCGATGGCGTGACCGGTGCCAAGATGAACGCCAAGGGTCTGGCGCAAAGCGCCGACGAGATCAAGCCACCGCTGTGGGCGCAAACCTTCTCCTACCACCCGGCCGCGCGTGCCAAGGCAGTGGCCCCGAGCCTGTTGCAGCAGTTGGGCATGGCCGCACGCGCGGGCAAGGAAATCCTGCCCGGCATAGGCTCGGGCTTGTGGGACGTGGTGCGCGCCAGCTATGCCGAGAGCGCCGCCGGTCTGCCGTTTCAGGCACCGCCCACGCCGTTCAACGTCGAGATATCGGGTTCGCGCCGCTTTGCCGCGCAGTCGTACGCGCTGTCGCGCCTCAAGCGCATAGGCCACGCCAGCGGTGCCACCGTCAACGACGTGACGCTGGCAATTTGCGCCGGGGCGCTGCGCGAATACCTGATCGCCCAGGACAAGCTGCCCAAGAAACCGTTGGTGGCGATGGTGCCGGTGTCGCTGCACGGCGAGAGCGATGTCGGGGGCAACCAGGTCTCGCTGCTGCTGGCCAACCTGGGCACCCATCTGGCCGACCCGCTCAAGCGCCTCAAGCACATCGTGGCATCCACCAGCGAAGCGAAGGAGCGCCTGACCAAGATGGCGCGCCTGCAAAAGCTGGCGCACGGCGTCTCGTCGATTTCGCCGTTTGGCCTGGGCATGGTCACTGGCACGGCAGCCAAGCACCCGCTGTTCAACCTGGTGATCTCCAACGTGCCGGGAACGAGCAACGCGCTCTACCTCAATGGCGCCAAGCTCGACGAGGTCTATCCGGTGTCGATCCCAACCCACTACCTGGCGCTCAACATCACCATCAGCGGCTATGGCGACCACCTGGGCTTTGGCTACATCGCCTGCCGCCGCTCGGTACCCGCGCTGCAGCGCATGCTGGACTACACCCACAACGCCATCAACCAACTCGAAGCGGCCCTGGGGATTGGTCACCACCACCACGCGCCCGAGGCAGCTGCAGTCAAAACACCGAAGCCCAAGCACACTGCAATCAAAACATCCAAACCCAGCAGCGCTGCTGCAAAACGGCCCAAGACCAAAGCACAATCGGCAACACCGCGCACCCCCAAAGCCCGCCCCGCCGCACCTAAGACTGCATAGGATGAGCTGTGTTTTCGTCACTGCGAGCGCAGCGCGGCAGTCCATGCAGTCAGGCAGTCATGGATTGCTTCACTTCGTTCGCAATGACAGAGAGAGGGGTCGCAATGACAGAGAGAGGGGTCGCAATGACGGGAGACGGTTCATCCAGAGCTGCGCAAGAAAGGATGTCATTGCGAGGAGCGTAGCGACGCGGCAATCCATGCATGCATGAAGTCATGGATCGCCACGGCCTGACGACCTCGCGATGACGGGGGTGGCGGCCTCAATGGGATGGACGCCCCGACTCTAAACCGGCATCAGATGTGCCAAAGTGGATATCTCAACAACCACTTCAACGAGAAGGAGCGTCCGACAT
>CAIPBW010000094.1 GCA_903863395.1 uncultured beta proteobacterium | reverse complement strand
GAGTGCGGGCAGCCCCGGCACCCAGGCTTGCAGGTCGCAGTCGGTCTTGATCGTCAGCAGCGCGCGGCCCACAGGTAGCCAGTCGAGTGCCTTGCGCAGGTTCTCGCCGGCCACGCCCTTGATGGCGGCGGCGTTGTCCACCACGCCTTGCAGCGATCCGTATTCCTGCAGCCACTTGGCCGCCGTCTTGGGCCCGACCTTCTCCACGCCGGGTACATTGTCAATGGCGTCACCCATCAGGGTCTGGAAGTCCAGCATCTGGCGCGCGCTCACACCGAACTCGGCCTGCACACCAACTAGGTCGCGGCGCTTTCCGTTCATGGTGTCGATGATGGTGATGTTCTCATCAACCAGTTGCGCCAGATCCTTGTCGCCGCTGCTGACCACCACCTGCAGGCCCTGGCGCGAGCCGAGCAGCGCCAGCGTGCCAATTACGTCATCGGCCTCCACGCCCGGCACGTCGAGCACACGCCAGCCCAGCAGCCGCACCACCTCGTGAATCGGCTCGATCTGGGCGCGCAAATCTTCCGGCATCGGCGAGCGCTGCGCCTTGTACTGGGGATAGATTTCATCGCGAAAGGTGGGCCCCTTGGCATCGAACACGCAGGCCACGTAGTCGGCAGGCACATCCTTGCGCAACTTTTGCAGCATATTGATCATGCCCCGGATGGCACCGGTAGGGGCGCTACCAGGGTCGCCCGGCACGGCGCGCAAGTCGGGCATGGCGTGAAAAGCGCGGTACAGGTAGCTTGAGCCGTCCACCAGCAGCAGGATTTTTGCGGAATCGTTCATGCGCGCATTGTGCCTGCCCTCGCCCTCCTCACCCGGGGCCCTACAATCCGGCTAAGTTTTCATCGCAGCAGGCACGCCGGGCACCCCCCGACGCGCCACCCTAACCCAGCGGCATTTCATGGCGGTTTACACAGAGGTCTCCTTTGACGAGGCCGCTCAATTTTTGCAGGCGCTCCAACTCGGCACCCTTGAGTCCATGCAAGGGTGCTTGGGCGGCATCGAAAACACCAACTACTTCGTCACCACCGACCAGGGGGCCTACGTGCTCACACTGTTCGAGCGCCTGACCGCCGAGCAGTTGCCGTTTTACCTGCGGCTGATGAAGCACCTGGCGTTTCACGGCATTCCCGTGCCCGACCCCGCCGCCAACGCCGATGGCGACGTGCTGCACGCGCTCAACGGCAAGCCCGCCGCCGTAGTCAACCGGCTGCGTGGCAAGAGTGAACTCAACCCGGGCGTGGCGCACTGCCGGGCCGTGGGCGAAACGCTGGCGCGCATGCACCAGGTTGGCCTGGACTTCGGCATGCAGCAACCCAATTTGCGCGGCCTGTCCTGGTGGAACGAAACCACACCGGTGGTGCTGCCGTTTCTCCAAGCCGAGCAGGCGGCGCTGCTGCAGTCGGAGTTGGCCTACCAGAACCACGTGGCCACGCTCTCGGCCTGCACCGCGCTGCCGTGCGGCCCGATTCATGCCGACCTGTTTCGCGACAACGTCATGTTCGCGCCGCCTGACGCCACAACCGACGCGCCCGAACTGACCGGATTTTTTGACTTCTACTTTGCCGGCGTGGACGCTTGGCTGTTTGACATTGCGGTCTGCCTCAACGACTGGTGCATTGACCTGGCCAGCGGTGCCTCTGACAGCGCGCGCACCCGCGCCTTTGTTGCAGCCTACGAATCGGTGCGGCCCTTGAGCGCGCAGGAGCGCACCCTGCTGCCCGCCATGGCGCGTGCGGCTGCGCTGCGCTTCTGGCTCTCGCGGCTGTGGGATCTGCATCTGCCGCGCGAAGCGTCGGTGCTGACGGCCCACGATCCAGCCCACTTCGAGCGCGTGCTGCGCCAGCGCGTGCAGCATCCGCTGACCTGCGCGGAGGCAGGCGCATGAAGCTCCAACTGGTTGCCGCAGGCACTGGCAAGCGCTGGGTGAAACTTGGCGTGCAAACCTTTCTGCGCCAGCCGCTGGCGTTTTGCGGCCTGTTCTTCATGTTCATGGCGGTGATGTCGGTACTCAGCCTGGTTCCCTATCTGGGCAACGTGCTGGCCTTGATGCTGCTGCCCGGCGCTACGCTGGGCCTGATGGTGGCCACGCAGGAGGCGTCCAAGGGCAAGTTTCCGATGCCGCTGGTGCTGATCAGCGCGTT
Organism: uncultured beta proteobacterium; assembly: GCA_903863395.1. Taxonomy (GTDB): domain Bacteria; phylum Pseudomonadota; class Gammaproteobacteria; order Burkholderiales; family Burkholderiaceae_C; genus Allorhodoferax. Next base: position 13,915 of record CAIPBW010000094.1, on the reverse strand, counting down.
TCGCGCCGGGCGTGAGCGTGTTCGCGCCATGCTGGTGCTGGGCATCCTCTATGCCATCGGTTTTTTGCTGGTGTTGGCAGTGTCCGCGCTGGCCGACGGCGGCAAGTTTGCACACCTCTCGCTGGTGGGCGCCCCAATGACAGCCGAGTTGCTGCAAGCCGAAGACTTCCAGTTGGCCACGCTGGTTTCGATGGCCTTGTACCTGCCGCTGTCGCTGCTGTTCTGGCACGCGCCCGCACTGGTGCACTGGTATGGAGTTACGCCGGTAAAAAGCCTGTTCTTCAGCTTTGTAGCGTGCATGCGCAACTTCTGGGCCTTCACCGTGTTCGGCCTGGTGTGGATGGCCGTATTCCTGGGCGTAGGCATCGTCATGGCAACTCTGGCCGCGCTGGGCGGCGGCCCCGACCTGGTTGCCGCAGTCGTATTCCCTTCCACCATGCTGGTAGCAGCGATGTTCTTCACCTCGCTCTACTTCACCTTTCAAGACTGCTTCCAAAGCGACGAGCCGCCCGCGCCCTGACACCCTCTCCACCAACCGTCCCGGTCTATGCGGCCAAACATTCCGTCATTGCGAACAACCATTCCGTCATTGCGAACCCCATTCCCGTCATTGCGAACGAAGTGAAGCAATCCATGCCTTTCAGACTGCATGGACTGCCACGCTGCGCTCGCAGTGACGAAACCACGGCTCATGGCACCTCTGCTGCTTCGACCACCCGAAACAAGGTGCTCGCGAGCCACCCCCCGGCCTGCACAGAATCGGTAGCAGAGCCTTGACTGACCGCCACACACCCCAACACCGGTAGCAGAGCTTGGGGTAGGGGTCTGCGCCGATTTTCCGGGCGTTTGACAGGTGAGGCGCTGGCCCCTGCCCCAAGCTCTGCGGGGAGCGAGGGAGCTTCTTAATTCACAGGAGTGAGCTTAGCAATGGCAAGCGCCAGCCATTTCACTCCATGACGCGGGAAGTTGATCTGGGCGCGGGCATCGTCGCCACTGCCTTCTAGCGTGAGCACCGTGCCTTCGCCAAACTTGGTGTGAAACACCTTCTGCTGAAGCTTGAGGCCATGGGCTGGTTCATGCTTGCGCTCGATCGGCTTGTCAAAGCCGACTCCCAGGCCGGTGGAATAGGCGTAGGCGGCACCGGACTTGATGGCGTCGTGCGCGTCCCAGCCTCGCGCTGGCACGCCCGGCTGGTGGCGCGGTGTGAGCCACTTGAGCGTCTCCTCGGGCAACTCGTCAAAGAACCGGCTCTTGAGGTTGTAGCGCGTCTGGCCGTGCAGCATGCGCGTCTGCGAGTGGCTCAGGTAGAGGCGTTTGCGCGCGCGCGTGAGTGCCACGTACATCAGGCGGCGCTCCTCTTCCAGACCATCGGCGTCGGAGAGCGAGTTTTCGTGCGGGAACAACCCCTCCTCCAACCCGGTAATGAACACGCAATCAAACTCCAGACCCTTGGCCGAATGCACCGTCATGAGCTGGATTGCGTCCTGCCCGGCCTGCGCCATGTTGTCGCCCGCCTCCAGCGCGGCGTGCGTCAGAAAAGCGGCCAGGGGCGACAGGGTCTCGCCGGTTTGCAGGTCGGGGCTCAGCGGTGCCTCCTGCGCGTCGGCCTGGAGTGCGTAGGCGTCGCGGCCAAAGCCTTCCTGCATGACAAAGCTCTCGGCGGCGTTGACCAGTTCTTCCAGATTCTCGACCCGGTCCGCGCCTTCGCGCTCGGCGCGGTAGTGCGCCAGCAGGCCGCTGTGCTCGAGCATGCGCTCCATGATGTCGCGCAGGTTCATGCCTGCGCATTGCTCGCGCAGCACGTCAATCTTGGCCACAAACCCGGCAATGGCCGCGCCCGCGCGCCCCCCCACGGCGCTTACGCCATCGTGCAGCGAGCAGCCCGTGGCGCGCGCCACGTCCTGCAACTGCTCGATGCTGCGCGCACCGATGCCGCGCGCCGGGAAGTTGACCACGCGCAGAAAGCTGGTGTCGTCGTTGGGGTTCTCCAACAGGCGCAGATAGGCCAGCGCGTGCTTGATTTCAGCGCGCTCGAAAAAGCGCAAGCCCCCATAGACGCGGTACGGCACAGCGGCGTTGAAGAGCGCCGTTTCAATCACCCGGCTTTGCGCGTTGCTGCGGTACAAGACGGCGATTTCCTTGCGCTCGATATCGTCGCGCACCAGTTGCCGGATTTCATCGACCATCCACTGCGCCTCGGCAAAGTCGCTGGGGGATTCGTACACGCGCACCGGCTCGCCCGGCCCCTGATCGGTACGCAGGTTTTTGCCCAGGCGGCGGCTGTTGTGGCTGATGAGCGCGTTGGCGCAGTCCAGGATGTTGCTGTAGCTGCGGTAGTTCTGCTCCAGCTTGATCTGGTGCTGCACCTTGAACTCGCGCACAAAGTCGGCCATGTTGCCCACACGCGCACCGCGAAAGGCGTAGATGCTCTGGTCATCGTCGCCCACGGCCAGCACCGCACCACCGGCTGGTGCACCGTCGCCCTCCCCCTGCCCGGCCAGCATCTTGATCCACGCGTACTGCAGCCGGTTGGTGTCCTGAAACTCGTCGATCAGAATGTGGCGAAAGCGCCGCTGGTAGTGCGCGCGGATGGGGTCGTTGTCGCGCAGCAGCTCGTACGAGCGCAGAATAAGTTCACCAAAATCGACCACGCCTTCGCGCTGACATTGCTCTTCGTAGAGTTGGTACAGATCGGCCTTGCGGCGCGAGTCGGCATCGCGCACCTCGACCCTATTGGGGCGCAAGCCTTCTTCCTTGCAACCGGCAATAAACCATTGCAGTTGCTTGGGCGGAAAGTGCTCGTCGTCCACGTTGAACTGTTTGCACAGGCGCTTGATGGCGCTGAGCTGGTCTTGCGTGTCGAGAATCTGGAAACTTTGCGGCAGGTTGGCCAGCTTGAAATGTGCCCGCAGAAAGCGGTTGCACAAGCCGTGAAACGTGCCAATCCACATGCCATGCACGTTGATGGGCAGCATGGCCGAGAGGCGCGCCATCATCTCCTTGGCGGCCTTGTTGGTAAAGGTCACGGCCAGCACCCCGGCAGGCGAGACCTGGCCGGTCTGCAGCAGCCAGGCAATGCGCGTGGTCAGCACCCGGGTCTTGCCCGAACCGGCCCCGGCCAGAATCAGCGCGTGCTCGGGTGGCAGCGTGACGGCGGCGCGCTGCTGGGGATTGAGCGAGTCCAGGAGGGGGGATTCAAAGCTGCTGTCGGTGGGAGGAGAAGAAAACATGCCCCATTGTAGAAACACCCCAGCAGAAAGCGCGCAAAACGGCTGCGATTTCGATAGAATCAAGCACCGGGCCCAAGCATTTGTGGCCCGGTTTTTTTTGACCGGGCTCCATTCCCAAGCGCCCACCCTGTTGGAAACAGTTTTCTGGAGCTTGGATACACCATGGATATTTTTGACTACGACAATATTTTGCTGCTGCCGCGCAAGTGCCGTGTGGACAGCCGCTCGGAATGTGATGCCAGTGTGGAGCTCGGGGGGCGCAGGTTTCGCATCCCGGTAGTGCCCGCCAACATGAAGACCGTGGTGAATGCCGACATCTGCGTCTGGCTGGCCAAGAATGGTTACTTTTATGTGATGCACCGCTTCGACCTGGACAACCTGGCCTTTGTCAAGGACATGAAGGCGCAGGGCCTGTACGCCTCCATTTCGCTGGGCGTGAAAGCCCCCGACTACCAGACCGTTGACACCCTGGTGGCGCTGGGCCTGACACCCGAATACATCACCATCGACATTGCCCACGGCCATGCCGACAGTGTGAAGAACATGATTGCCTACCTCAAGCAGCATCTGCCGGGCAGCTTTGTGATTGCGGGCAACGTGGCCACCCCCGAGGCCGTGATCGACCTGGAAAACTGGGGTGCCGACGCCACCAAGGTGGGCATCGGCCCGGGCAAGGTGTGCATCACCAAGCTCAAGACCGGTTTTGGCACCGGCGGCTGGCAGTTGAGCGCCGTCAAATGGTGCGCGCGCGTGGCGACCAAGCCCATCATTGCCGACGGCGGCATCCGCGAGCACGGCGACATTGCCAAGAGCGTGCGCTTTGGTGCCACCATGGTGATGATCGGCTCGCTGCTGGCCGGCCACGAAGAAAGCCCGGGCCAGACGGTGGAGGTGGATGGCAAGCTGTACAAGGAATATTACGGCTCGGCCAGCGACTTCAACAAGGGCGAATACAAGCACGTTGAAGGCAAGCGCATTCTTGAGCCGGTCAAGGGCACGCTGGCGTCCACCCTGATCGAGATGGAGCAGGACGTGCAAAGCTCCATCAGCTATTCGGGCGGCAAGAAGCTGATGGACATCCGCAAGGTCAACTACGTCACGCTCGGTGGCGACAACGCCGGCGAACACCTGCTGATGTAGCGCACCATGAAAGTTGCACTGCTTGGCATTGGACTGATGGGCTTGCCCATGGGCAAACGCCTGTGTGCTGCGGGGCACGAAGTCCATGCGTGGAACCGCACCCGGCCCAAGGCCGAGGCTCTTGCGTCCGTGGGCGCACAGGTGCACGACCTGAGCGCCCAGGCGGTGCAGGACGCGGAGTTGGTCATCACCATGCTGGAAACCGGTGACGTGGTCGAACACGTGTTGTTTGACCTTCCCACCGCCGCTTCGATTGCACCAGGCGCACTGCTGGTGGATATGTCGTCGATCAAACCGGCGCAGGCCCGCGCGCATGCAGCACGCCTGCAGGCCCTGGGCGTGGACTACCTCGATGCCCCGGTCTCTGGTGGAACCATCGGTGCGGAAAACGGCACGCTGGCCATCATGGCCGGAGGTGACGCGGCGCAGTTCGCGCGTGCGCAGCCGGTGTTTGCTGCGCTGGGGCGCGCCACCCATGTAGGCCCCACCGGTGCGGGCCAACTCGCCAAACTGGCCAACAAGATGATTGTCGGCATCACCATCGGTGCCGTGGCCGAAGCCCTGCTGTTATGCGAAAAAGGCGGCGCCAACACGGCCAAGGTCAAGGAAGCCATTGCCGGCGGCTTTGCCGACAGCCGCATCCTGCAGGTGCATGGCCAACGCATGGTCGAGCGCGACTTTGCGCCGCGCGGGCGTATGACAGTGCAACTCAAAGACCTGCGCAATGCCCTCTCCACCGCCGAAGAACTCGGCTTTGAAGCGCCGGTGACCACCCTGTTCGAGCAACTCTACGCCCAAGGCGTCGCCCACGGCCTGTCGGACCTGGACCACTCCGGCCTGTTCGTCGAACTGGCGCGGCGCAACGGCATGGCCTGAGCCGATTTAGCGCGCCGGTTTGGCCTGACGCTTGGCGGCGTCGCGGGGTACAAACACTTTGCCGCCGTTGCCGGGTTTGGCAAAGCCTGCGGGCTTGCCGAAGGCCGCTTTGCGGGGGGCGGCATCAGCGCGGGGAGCGAAGTCGGAGCGCGGTGCACCAAAGTCAGCGCGGGGTGCTGAATCACGGCGCGGCGCGGCAAAGTCAGCACGCGGGGGGCGGTCGTTACGCGGCGCACCAAAGTCGCCGCGCGGTGCTGGGGCACCTGGGCCGCCGCGACCGGCAAAGCGGTCGTTGAAGCCACCCTTGCGCTCGTAGCTGAAGCCTTCACGCGGCCCCTGACCGAACGCGCGCTCGCGCGGGCGGCGGTCGGCCACATGGTTGCCACGGCCACCAAAGCTGGCCCCGGTGCCCGGGCGTGCTTCAGGAAAGCGCTGCTGCGGCTCCAGCCCTGGAATGGTTTCCGACTGGAAGTGCTGGCGGGTATAGGCCTCGATGTCAAAAATCTTGCGCCGGTCGCGAATCTCGGCAAAGGTCACAGCCAGTCCGTCGCGCCCGGCACGACCGGTGCGGCCAATGCGGTGGGTGTAGTCCTCGGCCTTCATCGGCAAGCCGAAATTGAAGACGTGGGTGATGGTGGGCACATCCAGGCCGCGCGCCGCCACGTCAGTGGCCACCAGAATCTGCACCTGGCCCTGGCGCAAGGCCATCAGGCGGCGGTTGCGCAAGCCCTGGCTGAGCGCGCCGTGCAGCGCCACGGCGTCAAAGCCGGCTTGCTGCAAGTCGTTGGCCAGGCCGTCGCACTCGATCTGGGTGCTGGCAAACACAATTGCCTGGTTGATGCCGGCGTCGCGCAGCCAATGGTCAAGTAGCTTGCGCTTGTGGTGGGCGTTGTCGGCCCAGAACAGCACCTGCTTGATGTTGACGTGTTTTTCCTGCGGGTTGTCGATGGTCACACGCTGGGGCTCACGCATCACGCGTGCCGCGAGCTGCTGGATGCGCGGCGCAAACGTGGCGCTGAACATCATGGTTTGCTTGCGGTCGATGGTGAGCTGGTTGATTTCGGCCAGATCATCGGCAAAGCCGAGGTCGAGCATGCGGTCGGCCTCATCCACCACCAGGAATTGCACCTGGTCGAGCTTGATCTGCATCGAGCGCTGCAGGTCCAGCAGACGCCCGGGCGTGGCCACCACCAGGTTGGCGTTTTGCAGTTTGGCAATTTGCAACTGGTAAGGCATGCCGCCCACAATATTGGCAATGCGCAGGCCACGGCAATGTTGCACCAGGTCAATGGCGTCGTGCGCCACCTGCTGCGCCAGCTCGCGCGTGGGGCAAACCACCAACGCGCCGGGCGCTGCCGCCTTGAAGTTGCGCGGGTTGGTGGGGTCCTTGCGCTTGGCGCGCTTCGGGGGGGCCTCGCCCTTGGCGGCGGCTTCGGCCACGAAGCGCTCATAGTCTGCGCGTTCACGCGCTTCGCTCTCGGCCTGCTGGCGCAGCAGCGTGTGCAGCACCGGCAGCAGGAACGCCGCCGTCTTGCCGCTGCCGGTTTGGCTGGAGACCATCAGGTCGATGTAGCGCGCAGCCTGTTCGCCGTTTTGCTCGCCGGGCAGTGCCAGCGGAATCGTCTTTTGCTGCACGACGGTGGGCTGGGTATAGCCCAAGTCACGCACCGCATGGATCAGCTCAATGGCCAGGCCCATCTTGACAAAGCCCTCGGGCAGCAGCGGCACCGCAGCAGCGTGTGCGTGTTCCGTGTGCTCTTGCGCTGGGGCAGGCACTGCGGGGATCAGGTTGGTTGTTTCGGCAGGCGCAAAGTCGCCCGTCGCATTCATAGCGTCAGTCATGGTAGTTCTCTCACACGCGAGCGGCGCACTTGGTGCGCTTGCTCCGTCAATGGTTAAAAGACATCAACCATCAAACGAAACCGGCTCTGACTCACAATGAGTTCAATCAGCGTGGGGTCCATATTTGCGGACCCGATGTATGAGGGGAGATGTACAAAATGCACTGCGCGTTGCAATGCAGGGGCGGATTATGGCACGGATTCGGGTTTTTACTTAGAAGACCGCCAAAACGCCCACGCAACGGCGCGCCCTCAATCGAGCTTGAGGAAGTGTTCGCGGTAGTGTTCAAGCTCGTCAATCGACTCGTGCACGTCGGCCAGCGCCGTGTGGCTTTGCTGCTTCTTGAACGAGGCGTGGACCGCAGGCTTCCAGCGTTTGGCCAGTTCCTTGAGCGTGCTCACGTCGAGGTTGCGGTAGTGAAAAAACGCCTCCAGCTTGGGCATGTACTTCACCAGAAAGCGCCGGTCTTGCCCGATCGAGTTACCGCACATCGGCGTGCTCTTGGCGGGTACATACTGGCTCAGGAACGTGATCAACTGGTCCTGCGCCTGGGCCTCGGTCAGGGTGGAGGCGCGCACCTTGTCGATCAAGCCGCTCTTGCCGTGCGTGCCCTTGTTCCAGGCGTCCATCAGGTCAAGCTGGGCGTCGCTTTGGTGAATCACCAGCACCGGGCCTTCGACCCGGTTTTCGAGTTTGGGGCCGGTGACGATCACGGCCACTTCGATAATCTTGTCGGTCTCGGGGTCGAGCCCGGTCATTTCGCAATCGAGCCAGACCAGGTTCTGGTCGGATTTAGCTAAAGGGGTGTTGAGTTCTGCCATGCAGGCATTGTCGCCGATGGCCTAAACTCCAGCGTAATGACAGAACATTTTTTCAACAGTTCCGCCTCCTGGACCACCACCACCGTTTTCATAGCCGCCCTGTTTGCCAGCGTGCTGCTCAAATTCTGGCTGGCCTCGCGCCAGATCCGCTGCGTCGTTCAACACCGCGAGCGTGTCCCAGCGGCATTTGCCGACAAGATGCCGCTAGCTGCGCATCAAAAGGCCGCCGACTACACCGTCGCCAAATCGCGCCTGGGTTTGCTGGAACTGGCCTGGGGCACCGTGGTAACGCTGGCGTGGACGCTGCTGGGTGCGCTATCTGCCCTCAACAGCGCACTCGTGGGCTGGATCGGCACCGGCGTGCACCAGCAGGTTGCGCTGCTGATGGCGTTTGTGCTGATCAACAGCGTGATTGACCTGCCGTTTTCGCTCTACCAGACCTTTGTGGTCGAGCAGCGCTTTGGCTTTAACAAGACCACGCCCGCGCTGTGGCTGCAGGATTTTGCCAAGTCCACTGTGCTGTCGTTGGCCATTGGCTTGCCGCTGGCCTATCTGGTGCTGTGGATGATGGGTGCTACCGGTGCGCTGTGGTGGCTGTGGACCTGGTGCGTGTGGATGGGCTTTAACCTGCTGATGCTAGTGGTCTACCCGCTTTGGATCGCGCCCATCTTCAACAAATTCAAGCCGCTCGAAGACCCTGAGCTCAAGGACCGGGTCTCGGCGCTGATGGCGCGCTGCGGCTTTAGCTCCAACGGTTTTTTTGTGATGGACGGCAGCAAGCGCAGCGCGCACGCCAACGCGTACTTCACCGGCTTTGGTGCGTCCAAGCGCGTGGTGTTTTACGACACGCTGCTGGCGCAACTCAGTGCCCCCGAGGTTGATGCGGTGCTGGCGCACGAGCTTGGGCACTTCAAGCACCGCCACATCGTCAAGCGCATCGTGGCGATGTTCGCCCTGAGCCTGCTTGGGTTTGCCACATTGGGATGGCTGGGCCAGCAAGCCTGGTTCTTTACCGGCCTGGGGGTCAGCCCCAACCCCGACGGAACCAACAGTGCGTTGGCGCTGCTGCTGTTCACCCTGGTGCTGCCGCTGGCCGGAACTTTTTTCGGCCCGGTATTTGCGCAGCTTTCGCGCCGCCACGAGTTTGAAGCCGACGCTTACGCCGTGGCGCAGACCAGCGCGCCTGCCCTGGCAGGTGCGCTGCTCAAGTTGATGGAAGACAACGCCTCCACGCTCACGCCCGATCCGCTTTACGCCCGCTTCTACTATTCGCATCCGCCAGCGAGCGAGCGCCTGGGGCGTCTGCACTGCGTGGGAGCCTGAACCTTGTCCACCCCGACACTGCAAGCTGGACTGGTCATTGCTGGCCACGGTCGCCATATGTGGGTGGAAACTGCTGACGGGCGACGCGTGATTTGCCACTCGCGCGGCAAGAAAACCCAGGCCGTCGTGGGCGACCGCGTGCTGTGGCAGGCCAGCCAGGACGAGGGCACGATTGAGCGCATCGAGGAGCGGCGCAATCTGCTCTACCGCCAGGACGAAGTTCGCACCAAGTCGTTTGCGGCCAACCTCGACCAGGTGCTGATTCTGGTGGCTGCCGAACCAGACTTTTCCGAAAGCCAGTTGACGCGCGCGCTGATCGCAGCCCAGGCGCAGCAGATCGAACCCGTGATTGGCCTGAACAAGCGCGATCTGGCCGAACCATTTGCGCGCGCCTGGAGCCGCCTAGCGGTGTACCGCGACATGGGCTACACGGTGCTGCCGCTGGCGCTCAAGCCGCGTGGCGATCTGCCGCTTGACGCCACCGATGGACTCGAAGCCCTGCTGGCAGGCAAGACGACGCTGGTGCTGGGCCCCTCGGGCGCGGGCAAGAGCACCCTGATCAACCGGCTGATTCCGCAGGCGCAGGTTTTGACCAACGCCATTTCGACCGCGCTCAACTCGGGCAAACACACCACCACCAGCACCACCTGGTATTGGGTGGATGCGGCCAAGACCACGGCAGTGATCGACTCGCCGGGGTTTCAGGAATTTGGCCTCAACCACATCGATCCGATGCACCTGGCCGGCCTGATGCCCGACATCAAGGCGCTGGCGTCGGACTGCAAGTTCTACAACTGCAGCCACCTGCACGAGCCCGGTTGCGGTGTCATCGCCGCACTTAAAGACGCTGATAGTGCTGAAAAAATAAGCCCGGGGCGCTACAAGATCTATAGCGAGCTGTTTGCCGAACTGAGCCAGAAACGCTATTGAACCCTGGCTGAGAGAACCTCAGCCGAGCAGGCGCGCCAGCGACAGCAGCGCCAAAAAAACCATCCACATCACGACCGAGCGCCACAGCAGGCCGACTACGGCGCGCAGGTGCGCGGGTTGCGGCTGCTGGCCTGCGCCACCCTGGTCTTGCACACCCAGTTTGACGTTGACGGCACCGGCCGTGGCGGCCAGCACCACGCCATTGCTGTCGCCCGGAAACAGGGCCTCGTGTTGGCGCCAGCTCTCCACCGCTTCCTCAAAACTTCCCACAAAGGCAAAGCCCAAGGCCGTAACGCGCGCGGGCAGCCAATCCATGGCCGACCATGCAGCACTGGCGTTGGCCTGCAAGGCGTCACTGGCCGGATGGTCCGAGGGTTTGAGCGGCCGGTGCACATAGCGACCGAGGAATTCGCTCAGGCGATACACCACCGCCCCGGCGGGCCCCAAGCCCAGCGCCGCGAGCAGCGAATACCAGACAAACACCCCAAACACATGGCGATGGGCGTTCAGCACCGAAAACTCAATCACATGGCGCACGATCTCGCTGCGCGGCAAGGTGCTGGCGTCAATGCGCATCCAGGCTGCAAGCCGTTGGCGCGCCAACTCCTCATCACCCGCATTGAGGGCGTCGCGAATTTCCGTAAAGCGATGGCTGAACTGGCGAAAGCCCAAGGTGGAATACAGAATGGCGATGTTCCACAGCACCGCAGCGGCCCAACCCACCGACCACACCAGCAGCCAGTGCAGCGCGCACACCAGCACGCCCGGCAGCCACACGGCCAGCATCCAAGCCAGCCAACCGTGCATGGACTGTCCGGCATCAAACGTGCGGATCACCCAGCGCACCCAGGCCCGCGCGCCGTTGTGCACCGGGTTGGACGGCTGCAAGGGCCGCGCCTGCTCCAGCAGCAAGGCAAACAGGATGGCGAGAAAGCTCATGCAGCAATCATAGCGGCCTGCGCGGGCGTGCCCTGAGCGCTTACGCCCGAAGAAACCCGTAGAGATTGCGCAACATGCCCGCCGTAGCGCCCCAGACGAAGCGCTCGGTAGCGCCATCCTGGTAGGGCATGGACAGCCATTGCCTGCGCGCTCCCGCCCAATCCACCACATGGCGGCGGTGGTTGGCAGGATCGAGCAGAAAGTCCAGCGGCACTTCAAACACATCGGCCACTTCGTAATGGTTGGGAGTGATGGAAAAGCCAGGCTGCACCAGGGCGACCACCGGCGTGACCAGAAAGGCGCTGCCGGTGGCATAAATGGGCAAGGTACCGAGCACCTGGACAAAATCCGGGTGCAAGCCAATTTCTTCCTGCGCTTCGCGCAGCGCCGTAGCCACTGGGTCGTGGTCCTCGGGGTCAGCCTTGCCACCCGGAAAGGCGATCTGGCCGGAATGGCTGGAAAGATGGGCCGTGCGCTGCGTCAGCAGCACGCTCATGCGCTCACGCAGCACCAGCGGCACCAGCACCGAGGCGTGCACCGCCGCCCGGTCGGTGATACGCGCTTCGGTGTGCAGCTCGGGCGTCCAGAGCGGTGGTGCCGCAAAGCGCCGCACCAGGGCTTCGGGGTGCAAGGCTGCGGGGTCCACCTTGGGCAGGTGGGCGTCCACGCCGATCACCGGCACGGTGCGCGGATCAAACAAGGGGAGTTTGCTCATAGGCCCAGCGGGTGCAGTCAATGGACGGGTGCCAAAACAAAAGCCGCCTCAAGCTTGCGCAAGAGCGGCTTTCATGGTGAAGCGACTACAGGGGTTATGCCGTTGCCGTCTTCTTGGCTGGCAGTTTTTCCTTGATACGTGCCGACTTGCCGCTGCGGTCACGCAGGTAGTACAGCTTGGCGCGGCGCACGTCACCACGGCGCTTGACTTCGATGCCGGCAATCAGCGGGCTGTAGGTTTGGAAGGTACGTTCCACGCCTTCGCCGCTGGAGATCTTGCGCACGATGAAGCCGCTGTTGAGCCCCCGATTGCGCTTGGCGATAACCACGCCTTCGTAGGCCTGGACGCGCTTGCGGTTGCCTTCAACCACGTTGACGCTGACGATAACGGTGTCGCCAGGAGCGAATTCGGGGATGGTCTTTCCCAGGCGGGCAATTTCTTCTTGCTCGAGTGTTTGGATGAGGTTCATGATTTCCTTTATTGATCTTGTACGCGCAGACACCGGAACTGGTGCCAATCAGGTCATGCGACCGATAGCCGTGCAGAGGATCAGAGAGCCGCAGATTATAGCAAGTTCGTTTTGGGGCCAGCCAGGACCACTTCATCCCGGGCGTCAAGCTTGCCCGCAGCGCGCGCCGCCACCAGCAAATCGGGTCGTTTTGCGGCGGTGAGCAGCAGGCTCTGGTCGCGCCGCCAGCGTTCAATCTGTGCATGGTTGCCCGACATCAGCGCACCCGGCACGGCTTGGCCATTCCATTCCTCGGGCCGGGTGTAATGGCTGCAGTCGAGCAGGCCGTCCAACTCGGCGTTGAAGCTGTCAAAGGCATGGCTGTGCGGATCGGTCAGTACCCCGGGCTGCAGGCGCGCAACCGCGTCGAGCAAGGCAATGGCGGCAATTTCTCCGCCCGACAGCACAAAGTCACCGAGGCTCACCTGTACGTCCACATGGGCGTCAATGAAGCGCTGGTCCAGGCCTTCGTAACGGCCGCAAACCAGAATTGCCCCGGTGCTGTCCGCCCAGTGCTGTACTGCCGCGTGGTTCAGCGGTTTGCCCACGGGCGAGAACAGCACCACCGGGGCGTTGTCGTTGCGTAGTGAGCGGATATGGGCCAGCGTCTTGGCCAGCGGCTCGGCCATCATGACCATGCCCGGGCCGCCACCAAACGGACGGTCATCGACCCGGCGGTAGTTGCCCTCGGCGAAATCTCGGGGGTTGAAAAACTGCACTTCCACCTGGCCGGATTCGAACGCACGCCGCGTCACCCCCAACTCAAGAAACGGGGCAAACAGTTCGGCAAACAGGGTGATGACATCAAAGCGCATGGGCCGCAAACTCAGTAGTCGGCCTGCCAGTCCACACGAATGCGGCGCGCAGCCAGGTCCACGTCATCAATGTAGGCTGAGACAAATGGGATCATCCGGTCCTGCAGTTTGCCATCCTCTAGGTACTCAATCACCAGCACGGTTTGTGGCCCGGTGGAGAGCAGTTCGCGCACATTGCCCAACAGCAAGTCCTCGCGGTTGCGCACTTCCAGGCCGATCAAATCGACCCAGTAGTACTCATCGGCCCCAGCCGTGGGAAAGCTTGCGCGGGAGATAAAGATGCGTGCGCCACGCAGTGCTTCGGCGCTGGAGCGGTCCGGCACGTCGTGGGCACTTGCCACCACGCTGTCGGAATGCTCCTTGGCCTCTATGATGGCCAATTTGACGGTGCCGGCAAAGGTTTTTGCACCCCGCTCGGAGGGCTGCAAATACCAGCGCCTGGATGAAAAAAGCGCCTCCGGATGGGCGCTGTACGGCAAAATCTTGAACCAACCCTTGACACCCCAAGCGTCTGCGATTCTCCCGACTTCAACGGCGTCTGCCGGTAATTGCACCGCTTCGAGTCCGTTGGTCATGGCTTGGAGCATGGTGCGGGAACCGTCAAAGACAGGCCCCGCATCAAAACACCTCAGGCTGCTTTCTTGGCAGCCTGTGCGATCAAGCGTTCGACGGTGGGAGAAGCTTGCGCGCCCACACCTTGCCAGTAGGTCAGGCGATCTTGCGCCAGACGGATGCTCTCTTCATTGGCGGTCGCAATCGGGTTGTAAAAACCGATG
>CAIPBW010000093.1 GCA_903863395.1 uncultured beta proteobacterium | reverse complement strand
GCGCCCCAACTCCTGACCATCGTGCGCAAACAGGAGCGCGAATCCCTGTCCATCGGGTGTCAGCGCGTAGGGGATTTCCGGTGAAAGGGGCAGGTCCTGCAATGCCTGTAGTTCCACCGGGACTGAACGGCGTTGCGCAGCGTCTACCCGCAGATACTGCAATGTCTTGGGTGCAAACAGCATGCGAAACAGGTCTTCGATTGCCGCAATCACGTCTGTTTCGTGCCGCAGTTGGGTAAGGCGTCCGAGCAAATCCAGCGCACTGGCGTGGTCTGCAAGCTCTGCGTTGTGGGCGCGCTCGCTTTGCAACTTGTCAGACTGCAGTTGTGCCAGACGCCACTCCAGAACCACGTTGCCAAGAATCAAGCGCAAGGTGGACAGGCCGACAGCGATGCGGTGCAAGGGGAGTCCGAGCGCCTGTGAAAACTCGTCGGCATGGCGTGCGGCTTGCGGATCCACTGCGGTATCGAGCAGCACCAACTGTTTGGCAAAGTCGCGATAGAACTCCGGAGCCGTCTCGGGCGTGAAGCCTTGGTCGGAGATGTGCGTGCGCCAGTGGCGCACCCAGGCGGGCGACATGAGGTAGCTGCCATCTGCCAAGGCTGTATTGACCAGCGTTTGGTCGGCGATCAGGTGAAAGCATTGCTCCTGAAACAACCATTGCACGGGCGGAAAACCTTCCGGTGCCTGACCCAGCGCACTGATACAGACCCTGCCGACAATAATGACCTTGGTGCAGCCGCGCGGCAAAGCGCTCTGCAACTCGTCCCAGGTTACGGGAGGGCGGCCGCAGCGTCCCGGAAACCCGAGTGCCACCACATCCGTCCAGCCTTCCATCTGGATGCAGGCCGCAACCTCCGCGTGGAAACTGTCGCAGCTGAAAATGCACAGGCGTGGATTCAAGGTGTGGTCCTGTCAGGGTCCGTGGGTTCGCACCCACTCATCAATCCAGTTGAGCGGGTAGCGCCCCCATCGATCCACGGCGTCTGCAATCGCCAGCAGCACCTGGTCTGGAACCTGCCATGGAATCTCGCCATGGTTGTCACCCAGAATGAATCCGCCACCACGCCCGGCCTTGGCAATGGCGCGCTTGACTTCATGCTCTGCCTGCCCAGGGGTCCAGCGGCGCATCTCGATGCCGTTGAGGTTTCCCAGGAGCGATACGCGCGCCTGAGCAGCGCGCTTGACCTGGCCCAGATCTTCCAGCGCACTGACGCCCACCACGGCAGTGCCGGATTGGGCAACATCGGGCAGGATCGACAGGCAGCGACCAGAGGCCATATGGGTGGCGGTGGGGCCTTTGATTTGCGCGATGGTGCGCTTGGCAACTTGCTGGCCGGTGCGCAAGTACAGGTCGCGCGGAATATTGGTGGGTGAGGAAACCGGATCAAAGTAGCAAATGGCGGTCGCACCGGCGGCCAGTTGCGCATTGGCCCAGGACACGGTGAAGGCTTCGTTCAACGCCATCAGACGTTCAAAGCGCTGGGGTTGCTCGTACAGCAGCTCGATGTAGGAATGAAATCCCATCTGCATCACGGGCAAGGAAAATGGGGATATAGCCACGCCAATAATCGGCACGGTGTCACCAACCTGGGCTTTCAGGGCGCCAATCGTTTTGAGTACTTTGGCCAGACCTGCGCAATCCGGCACCGAGGGCGATTCCAGACGGTCAATGTCTTCTGCCTTGCGGATGATCGGGGCGCCGCACAAGGGCGGGCCATCCGGCAGGAAAAGGGTGTCTGCGCCCCAGGCTTCGGTCTCAATGGAGGCATAGAAGAACGGATACAGGCAATCGCTACGGTACTTTTGGCGCAACCGCATCTGACCTTCCACTACGTTTTCGAAGCGTGAGAAGTAGTCCTCGATGGACAAGTTCAATTCCTTGGCACCATGCAGCGTAGTGAGCAGAAAGAGTGGCACACGGTCAGCTTCCTGGTGTCCCAGCGCGGTGAGCGTGCGCTGCATGGAAGTCATGGTGATGGCGTTCATTGCATGGCTCCCATCAGGCGTTCGACGATCGCCACGGCTTCTGATGCACTGCTTCCCATGGCGTCGGCGCCGACGTCTTGCCAGAGTTGTGCGTCAAAGAGAAATGGCGCCCCACCCACCACCACTTTGACATCGACTCCACGCTCTTTCAGACGGCTGCATACCTGTTTCACCTTGAGCGCGGACGGCAGTATCAGCACGGAAATCATCAGCACGCGAAGCTGGTCGGCAATCGCCCTTTCAACCAATTGATCAACATCCATGCGCCCGTAGTCAAACAATTCAAACCCGCTGGCGCGCATGATCGAATAGACAATGCGCTTTCCCAGGTCGTGGTAGTCGCTGAGAACGACGATGGCGGAGCGGGGTTGGTGCTTGCGGTCGGGATCGCTTGGAGGGAGTGCGCCATCCACCAGCGCCTCGCAGAAGCGACCGCTCATGTACACCTGGGACAACGCCAGGTCGCCGCGGTGCCATGCTGCCCCGATATGCTCCAGAGAAGGAACCACGAGTTGTTCCACGGCTTGGATCGGCGCCATGGTTGCCAGTGCCTCTTGAAAAAGCGCGTCCGCCTTGACGCGGTCAAGCGCCGCCAACGATTGCTGAAACTGTTCAATGAGCTGCTTCATCGTTTTTCCTTCAATGGTGGGTACCACTGTAGGGACGAAAGGAAAACCGGGAAATCAGGCAATTACCCTAGTTCTCCAAAAGAACAACCCTAGTCCCGGTCAGCCAACCGATGGCCCATGTCCCGTCGTCGGTGGTGACAAGCGGCACACAACCATGCAGTCTGCCCGCATGAAGCGATTTCGTTGGAATTCCGAAAAGAACAAGTCCGTCCATGCCGCGCGGGGCATTTCGTTTGAAAACATCGTTGTCGTACATGATGCCTGGTGAACTGCCGGACATTCTGGCGCACCTGAATCCGGCGGAATTCAAGGCGGCTCGCCGATGCGGGGGGAGCCAAAGCAGCAAGCCCGGCAACGGCGAAGCGCCGCGCCGTCGGGCCCTGATGTTCAACCACGGCCCGTTTGGGCCGCTGCGCGCTTACTTGGCGACGACGCGCACCATCTCCAGGCACTTGTTGGAGTAGCCCCACTCGTTGTCGTACCAGGCCACCAGTTTGACGAAGGTGCCATCCAGGGCGATGCTGGCGTCGGCGTCAAAAATGCAGGTGCGCGGGTCGCTGCGGAAGTCGGTGGCAACCACCTTGTCTTCGGTGTAACCCAGAATGCCCTTGAGCGCGCCTTGCGACTGGGCCTTGAGTTCGGCGCAGATGTCCTTCAAGGTGGTTTCCTTGTCGAGTTCCACCGTCAGGTCGACCACCGACACGTCGCTGGTGGGCACACGGAAGGACATGCCGGTGAGCTTCTTGTTGAGCGCCGGAATCACCACGCCCACCGCCTTGGCAGCGCCCGTGCTGGAGGGGATGATGTTTTCCAGAATGCCGCGGCCACCGCGCCAGTCTTTGTTGGACGGGCCGTCCACCGTCTTTTGCGTGGCAGTGGCGGCGTGCACCGTGGTCATCAGGCCGCGCTTGATGCCCCACTTGTTGTGCACCACCATGGCCAGCGGTGCCAGGCAGTTGGTGGTGCAACTGGCGTTGGAAATAATGGCTTGGCCGGCGTAGGTGGCGTGGTTGACGCCAAACACGAACATCGGCGTGTCGTCCTTGCTCGGAGCCGAGAAGATGACCTTCTTGGCACCTGCAGCCAGGTGCTTTTCGCCACCGGCCTTGTCCAGGAAAATGCCGGTGGCTTCGATCACGATGTCGGCGCCGACTTCGTTCCACTTCAGGGCTGCGGGGTCTTTCTCTTGCGTCAGGCGAATCTTCTTGCCGTTGACGATGAGCGTGTTGCCGTCCACCGACACGTCGCCCTTGAAGCGCCCGTGCACCGAGTCGTACTGCAGCATGTAGGCCAGGTAGGCCGGGTCGAGCAGGTCGTTGATGGCCACGACTTCGATGTCGTTGAAGTTGAGCAAAGCCGAGCGCAGTACGTTGCGCCCGATGCGGCCAAAGCCGTTGATTCCGATTTTGATAGTCATGGT
>CAIPBW010000092.1 GCA_903863395.1 uncultured beta proteobacterium | reverse complement strand
AGAATTCGGCCGTGTAATGCACCTTGAGCCAGGCCGTGTGGTAGGCCAGCAGCGAGTAGGCGGCGGCGTGCGACTTGTTGAAGCCGTAGCCGGCAAACTTCTCCATCAGGTCGAACACCTCGTCGGCCTTCTCCTGAGAAATGTCGTTCTTGGCCGCACCGGCGCGGAAGATGCTGCGGTGCTCGGCCATTTCCTCGGCCTTCTTCTTGCCCATGGCGCGGCGCAGCATGTCGGCGCCACCGAGCGAGTAGCCGCCCAGAATCTGCGCGGTCTGCATCACCTGCTCCTGGTAGACCATGATGCCGTAGGTCTCGCTCAGCATCTCGGCCACCAGCGGATGCGGGTATTCAATCACCTCACGCCCGTGCTTGCGCGCCACGAAGCTGGGAATCAGGTCCATCGGGCCGGGCCGGTACAGGGCGTTGAGCGCAATCAGGTCTTCCAGCCGCGTGGGGCGTGCGTCGCGCAACATGCCCTGCATGCCGCGGCTTTCAAACTGGAACACGGCCTCGGTCTTGCCGTCGGAGAAAAGCCGGTAGACGCGCGCGTCGTCCAGCGGCAGCTTGTCAAACGAAAAATCCTCCTGGCCCGGATGGCGGCGCACGATCAACTCGCGCGCGATTTCCAGAATGGTGAGCGTGGCCAGCCCCAAAAAGTCGAACTTGACCAGGCCAATGGCTTCAACATCGTCCTTGTCAAACTGGCTCACTGCCGAGTCGCTACCGGGCTGCTGGTACAGAGGGCAAAAATCGGTGAGCTTGCCCGGCGCAATCAGCACACCACCGGCGTGCATGCCCACGTTGCGCGTCATGCCCTCGAGCTTGCGCGCCAACTCCAGCAGCGTCTTGACGTCTTCCTCTTTGGCTTCGCGCTCGGCCAGAATAGGCTCAGCCTCCACCGCGTACACCAGCTTGTCGTCCTTCTTCTTGTCAGGCGGCGGCAGTTGCAGGGTGACGGCCACGCCGGGCTTGTTGGGGATGAGCTTGCTGATGCCGTCACAAAATGTGTAGCTCATGTCGAGCACGCGGCCCACGTCGCGAATGGCCGCACGCGCGGCCATGGTGCCAAAGGTGACGATCTGGCTGACCGCGTCCTTGCCGTACTTGGACTTCACGTAGTCGATCACGCGGTCGCGGTTGCTCTGGCAGAAGTCGATGTCAAAGTCGGGCATGGATACCCGCTCAGGGTTGAGAAAACGCTCAAACAGCAGCTTGTATTGCAGCGGGTCGAGGTCGGTAATCTTGAGCGCATAGGCCACCAGCGAGCCCGCACCCGAGCCGCGTCCCGGCCCCACCGGGCAGCCGTTGTTCTTGGCCCAGTTGATGAAGTCGCCCACGATCAAAAAGTAACCCGGAAACCCCATCTTCAGGATGGTGCCGATCTCGAACTCCAGCCGCTCCACATAGCGCGGCATCTGGCGTGCGCGCTCATCGGCGTGCGGGTACAAATGCGCCATGCGCTCTTGCAGGCCCTGGTGCGAGGCGTAGCGGAAATATTCTTCGGGCGACATGCGCTGGCCTTCGACCAGCGGCGTCGGAAACTCGGGCAACTGCGGTTTGCCCAGTACCAGCGTGAGGTTGCAGCGCTTGGCAATTTCGAGCGTATTGGCCAGGCTCGAAGGAATGTCGGCAAACAGCGTCTGCATCGCGGCGCTGGACTTGAAATACTGCTCGCGGGTAAAGCGGCGCACGCGCTTGGGGTTGCCCAGAATTTCGCCATCGGCAATGCACACGCGCGCTTCGTGCGCCTCAAAGTCGTCGGGCTCGGTAAACTGCACCGGGTGGGTTGCCACCACCGGCAGTCCAATGCGCGCCGCCAGTTGCACGGTAGAGGCCACGTGCGCCTCGTCGTCGGCGCGACCGGCGCGCTGCAACTCCAGGTAGAAGCGGTGCGGAAAAAGCGTGGACATCTGCAGCGCCAGCGCATGCGCGCGCGCCTGGTCGCCTTGCATCAGCGCCTGCCCCACCGCGCCCGACTGCGCGCCCGACAAGGCAATCAGGCCTTCGCCGAGTTCGCCCAGCCACTCCAGCTTGACCACGGCTTGCGCGCGCACCACGTTGCGCGTGTAGGCGCGCGCAATCAGCTCCGAGAGGTTGAGGTAGCCCTGCTTGTTTTGCACCAGCAGCAGCATGCGCGAGGTGGCCGTGGCGTCGGTGCCCAGCCCCTCCAGAATGATTTCCGCCCCGATCAGCGGCTTGACACCTTTGTTGCGTGCCTGGCGGTAAAACTTGATGGCGCCAAACAGGTTGTTGATGTCGGTAATGGCCAGCGCGGGCTGCCCATCGCGCACGGCGAGCGCAACTACGTCATCAATCCGGTTGGTCCCGTCAACAACAGAAAATTCAGTGTGCAGGCGAAGGTGTACGAACATGCAGGAATTGTAGGTTTTCCCCGCACGCGCTTGGCACGTGCAGGGAAAATACTTCCTGACTTGCGCAGCCCGAAACGGACTTAGGCGCGGAACTTGGCTGCGAGGTCAGCGATGCGCTTGCCAAACAGGCGTCCTGTTTCCAGGTCGCCGCTGTTCATCTCGTCGCCACCGGCGTCGCCGGGGGTTTGTGCCATGGGGCCGGCCGCCGAGGCCAGGTAGTTCACGTCGCTGCGCTGCGACGCCTTGGTGTTGTTGTAGTTGATGCCGGTGCCCGCCCACACGCCGCCGTGCTGCATCGCCAGCGTCATGAAGTAGTGCAGCGTGGA
Organism: uncultured beta proteobacterium; assembly: GCA_903863395.1. Taxonomy (GTDB): domain Bacteria; phylum Pseudomonadota; class Gammaproteobacteria; order Burkholderiales; family Burkholderiaceae_C; genus Allorhodoferax. Next base: position 3,803 of record CAIPBW010000092.1, on the reverse strand, counting down.
ATGCTTGTCGCCGTTGACGTTGGCGCTGACGGTAAAGCCACCAAAAATCTTGTCCTTCCAGGCTTGGGTGTACCAGGGCTTGCTGGTGGCATCGGCAAACTTCTTGAACTGCCAGCTCACGGAGCCCATGTAGGTGGGCGAACCGAAGATGATGGCGTCTGCCGCAGCCAGTGTGTCCCAACCGGCCTCAGGGATATTGCCGTCGGCATCGATCGCCAACAGCTCACCGAGCGCGCCCGCAGCCACCGATTGCGCCATGCGCAGCGTGTGCCCATAACCCGAATGAAATACCACTACTACTTTTGCCATGTTGATTACTCCAATTGACGATAAAAAAAGCCCCGCCGCAAAGCGGAACACCCCGAAAAAAACCTTGAAATGACGCGCGGCCCTCAAGCCTGCAGGTCGAACACCAGCACCTCGGCACCTCTGCCGTGTGCAAGTGCAATACCGGCTTCACCTTCCAGCAGCGCCGCGTCGCCGGTGGCCAGCGCCGTGCCGTTGACTTCGATCTCGCCGCGCACCAGATGGACATACGCCTTGCGCCCGCTTTGCAGTGCCAGTTGCGCGCTTTGCTCGCCATCGAACAGGCCGCAGTACATGTGCGCGTCGGCGTGGATACGCACCGCGCCCTGGGCCGCGTCGTTGCTCGCCACCAGGCGCAGGCAACCCTGCTTTTCACTTGCGGCAAAGGTCTTTTGCTCGTAGCTGGGTTCAATGCCGGTGACGTTGGGCTCGATCCAGATCTGGAAAAAATGGGTGGTTTCGTTGGGCGCGTGGTTGAACTCGCTGTGCATCACACCGCGCCCGGCGCTCATGCGTTGCACATCACCCGGCGGAATGCCCTTGACGTTGCCCATGCTGTCCTTGTGCGCAAGCTCGCCGCTGACCACGTAGCTGATGATCTCCATGTCGCGGTGGCCGTGCGTGCCAAAACCGGTGCCGGGTGCAACCCGGTCTTCGTTGATCACGCGCAGATTGCCCCAGCCCATGTGCTTGGGGTCGTAGTAACCGGCAAACGAAAAGCTGTGAAATGACTTGAGCCAACCGTGGTCGGCGTAGCCTCTGTCCATCGACTTGCGCACTGTCAACATGGTGGTATTCCTTCTGTAGTCCCAACTTTAGGGCCCGGACAGGGGATTTCCATGCACCGCATTTGATGGCATCATTCAAATACTTTCAATCAAACAGGCTTTTTAATGCAAACTCCACGCGATGTTCTGACCCCGGACGCGCTTGCCATGCTGCAGGCCATCGCCGCCGCGGGCAGCTTTGCCGCCGCCGCGCGCGCCATGGGCATGGTGCCCAGCGCCCTGACCTACCGCGTGCGCCAGATCGAAGACGCGCTCGATGTGCTGCTGTACGACCGCAGCTCGCGCCAGGCCCGGCTCACGCCAGCCGGTGCCGAACTGCTGCGCGAGGGCTCGCGCGTGCTGGTGGAGTTGGACGCCATTGCCAACCGCGTCAAGCGCGTGGCCACCGGATGGGAGTCGCAGTTCACCATCGCCGTGGACTCGATCATTTCCAAGGCTACGGTGATGGAACTGTGCGAGAGCTTCTTTACCCTGCAGCCGCCCACACGCATCCGCCTGCGCGACGAAACCCTCTCGGGCACCTACGCGGCCCTGACCTCTGGCCAAGCCGACCTGGCTCTGGGCGTGGCGCTGGAGGCCATCAACGACGCCAGCATCCAGGGCAAGCCCTTGGGCACGGTAGCGTTTGTGTACGCGGTGGCACCGCACCATCCGCTGGCCAGCGCGCCCGAGCCTTTGAGCGACGCCGTGATCCAGCAGCACCGCGCCGTGGCCGTGGCCGACTCGATCCAGCGCGGCAGCGGCATGACCGTGGGCCTGCTCGGCGGGCAGGACGTGTTTACCGTGGGCAGCATGCAAGCCAAGCTCGACGCGCAGTTGCGCGGCCTGGGCGGCGGCAATCTGCCTGCCGCCATGGCCAATCCGTACATCGAGGCCGGGCATCTGGTAGCCAGGAAAACCCAGCGAGCGCAGCGCGTGGTGACGGTCAGTTACGCCTGGCGCGCCAGCCCTGCGGCCAGCCAGGGACGGGCTTTGCAATGGTGGCTGCAGCAGCTCGACAGTGCCACCACACGCGCCGCCTTGCTTGGCCAACGCGAGAGCGCCTGATGCCAGCGTGTATAAAGAGGCACCGGCATCCAAAATATTCTTGAAAGACACCCCATGACCGCTTCCCGAAAGATTGCCATCGTAGGCGCCGGAATGGCCGCCATTGCCTGCGCGCGCACGCTCGCGCAGGCCGGGCACCGCGTGACGCTGCTGGAAAAGAGCCACTGCGTCGGCGGGCGCATCGCCACGCGCTCCAGTGCCTTTGGCAACTTCGACCACGGCGCACAGTACTTCACGGTGCGCGACCCGCGCTTTGCCCAGGCCCTGCAAACCACACCCCAACTGTGCAAACCCTGGAGCGCCAACGCGGTACAGGTGCTCGACGAACACGGCCGTGTGGCCGCCGTGGGCCGACCCACGCACGAAGCGCATTGGGTGGCGGTTCCGGGCATGAATGCGCTGCCCCAGCGCTGGGCGCAGCCGCTGGTGGAGAACCAGTGCGTGGAGTTCCAGACGCAGGTCACACGCATCGCGCGCGACGCACTCGACGCCTCCAGGTGGCAGGTGCACACCAGCGGCGCCAACGACAGCACGCACGTGTTTTCCGGGTTCGACGCTGTGCTGCTGGCCACGCCCGTGGCACAAGCCCAGGCGCTGCTACAAACCTGCCCGGCAGGTGCCGCACTGCTGAAACAAACCCGCGCCGTCACGGTGGCACCGTGCTGGACGCTGATGCTGGCGTTTCCGCAAGCGGTGCAACCAGGCTTGCTGGCGCTGGGGCCGCAATGGAATGCGGCGCGCAGCACCCACCACCGCATTGCCTGGCTGGCGCGCGAGTCGTCCAAGCCCGGGCGCGGCCCGGTCGAGCGCTGGACCGTGCAGGCCAGCGCCGCATGGTCTGCCGAGCACGTGCAGGACGACGCCACACGCGTGCAAGCCAAGCTGCTCAAGGCCTTTGCCGAGGTCACCGGCATCCACGCCCAACCCGCCCATGTGGACACCAAGCGCTGGCTGTACGCGCAGACCACGCAGGCGCTGGGCCAGTCGCACCTGTGGGACGCCAAACTCGGCCTGGGCCTGTGCGGCGACTGGTGCCTGGGGCACCGCGTTGAAGACGCCTTTGTCTCTGGACTGGATCTGGCGTTGGCCGTGGCGTGATCCGGTGGGCGCAGCGTACCGAGGCCGGTTTGCACCCACGCCCAGCGGCGCGCTGCATGCGGGCTCGCTGGTAGCGGCACTGGCAAGCTGGCTCGACGCCCGCGCCCACAACGGCGTCTGGCTGGTGCGCATCGAAGACGTGGACACACCGCGCTGCGTGGCCGGTGCGGACCAGGCCATCGTGCAGCAACTCGCCGCCTGTCATCTTGTTCCCGACGAGCCGCCCGTCTGGCAAAGCCAGCGCACCGCCCTGTACCAGGCGGCGCTGGAGCGCCTGGTGCAAGGCGGCTGTGCCTACCCCTGCGCCTGCACCCGCAGCGACATTGAAGAGACGCTACGCCGCCAGGGCGTAGCGAAAACGCGCCATGCTGAGTTGGTCTACCCCGGCACCTGCCGCGTCGGGCTGAACGGGCGCAATGCACGCGCCTGGCGTCTGCGCGCTACCGCCGAGGCAGTGCACTGGTGTGACCGCGCGCTCGGGGCGCAGCAACAGGACGTGGAGACCGAGGTTGGCGACTTTGTGCTCAAGCGCGCCGATGGCCTGTTTGCCTACCAGTTGGCCGT
>CAIPBW010000091.1 GCA_903863395.1 uncultured beta proteobacterium | reverse complement strand
GTGCCGGAGCGCGATTTCATTGCCAACCACCGCCGTTTGGCGCAAGCGGGTTGCTTTGTCAACGGAAGCCGGGTGTTGCTCTCGCCCAAGATGAGTGCTGAGGTATGCGCGGGCACGCAACGCATCGTTGGGCGCGGTTGGGCTTATTGGCTGGCGCGCCGCTTGGCGGGCGATGCCAGCAAACTCACAGGCTTGTTGCGCCTGCCGGACTGGAATGGGCGCACTCACCGTGCGTTCTCCTGGAAGGGCATTCGAAGCTGCAATATGGGCGTGTGGAAAGCCGATTACGAGCGGATCGACGGCTTTGACGAGTCGTTTGTCGGTTGGGGCCACGAGGATGCGGACTTTGTCTTGCGCCTGCACCATGCGGGCTTGGCGCGCAAAAACGGCTTTTGTGCCACCGAGGTGTACCACCTGTGGCACCGCGAGGCGGCACGTGCGAGCGAGTCGCGCAACGCCCAGGTGGTGCGGGATCGAATGCAGACCAAGGCGATACTGCCGACCAGCGGCTACGCCCAGGCCAGACCGGATGACGATGCGGTCATCACCAGGCTGTGATAATACGGGGATGTTGAAACGTGCACTCCTTACTCTGCTGGCAGGCTTTTTCTGCCTGACGGCCTCGGCCCAGTTCCGCGTTGAGGTTTCCGGTGTCGGCCTGACCCAGGTGCCGATTGCAATACTTCCGTTTCGTGGCGACGACGCCGCGCCCCAGAAAATCGGTGCCATTGTGGCGGCGGACTTGGAGCGCAGCGGCCAGTTTCGCGGCATTGATACGGGCACCACGGTAGCCGATGAGGCGGTACGCCCGGATGTGTCTGCCTGGCGCCAGAAGGGCGCAGACGCGCTGGTTTCTGGCAGCATCACCAAACTGGTGGATGGCCGCTTTGACGTGCGCATGCGCCTGTGGGACGTGGTGCGCGGTCAGGACCTGGGCGGGCAGAGTTTTGCCGTCGTCAGTGGCGATTTGCGTTTGGTGGCGCACCGCCTGGCGGACTTTGTGTACGAAAAGCTCACCGGCGACAAGGGTGTGTTCTCAACCCGCATTGCCTACATCACCAAGGTGGGCAAGAACTACAACCTGTGGGTGGCTGACGCCGACGGCGAGAGCGCCCAAAGCGCGCTCAACAGCCCAGAGCCCATTATTTCGCCGGCCTGGTCGCCCACCGGGGGACAACTGGCCTATGTGTCGTTTGAATCGCGCAAGCCGGTGATCTTTGTGCACGATGTGGCCACGGGCAAGCGCAAGTTGGTTGCCAATTTCAAGGGTTCCAACAGCGCACCGGCCTGGTCGCCCGACGGCAAGTCTTTGGCGGCGACGCTGACGCGCGATGGCGGTTCGCAGTTGTACCTGATGGACGCCGCCGGGGGCGAGCCCAAGCGCCTGGCCCAGTCCAGTTCGATCGACACCGAACCCACTTTTACCGCAGATGGCCGCACCATCTACTTCGTGAGCGACCGCGGCGGCTCGCCGCAAATCTACCGCGTGCCCTCGACCGGGGGCAACCCCGAGCGTGTGACTTTTGCGGGCACTTACAATATCTCACCTGCGCTGAGCCCCGACGGCAAGTGGCTGGCCTACATTTCCCGGATCAACGGAGCATTCAAGCTCCATGTGATGGATCTGGCCACCGGGTCCACCACCCCCATTACCGATACGGTCTCAGACGAAAGCCCCAGTTTTTCGCCCAACAGTCGCCTGATCATCTACGCCACCCAGCAACAGGGACGTGAAGCGTTGATGACCACTACGCTCGATGGCAAGGTCAAGGCCCGGTTGGCGGGTCAGGGCGGTGATATTCGCGAGCCCGACTGGGGTCCGTTTCTAAAATAGTTTGAATTCAACAAGGAGTGGTAGATGAAGAATTTGGTTTTGGCCGTTTCGGTGGCCGTATTGCTGGCAGCCTGCGGTTCGGCTGTGAAACTGGACAATGTTCCGGTGGTGGACAAGTCTGGTTCAGCGGTAGCGCCGGGCGCAGGTGGCGCGCCGTCGACGGGCGTGGGCCTGGGCAATGTGGCGGCGGTGGACCTGAGCAAGTCCGGTCAGGACGCTGCCATGCAGGCGGCCAACCGCTTGGTGTACTTTGACTACGACAGCTTTGTTATCCGCCCCGAGTTCCAGTCGCTGCTTGAATCGCAAGCGCGCTTTATCAAGGCCAGCAAGGCGCGCAAGGTCGCCATCGAAGGCCACACCGATGAGCGCGGTGGCCGCGAATACAACCTGGCCCTGGGCCAAAAGCGCGCTGAAGCCGTGCGCCGTGCGCTCTCGCTGCAAGGCGTGGATGAAAGCCAGATGGAAGCAGTGAGCTTTGGCAAGGAAAAGCCTGCGGTGCTTGGTTCTACCGAGGCGGCCATGGAAAAGAATCGGCGCGCTGAGATCGTCTACAAATGAAATCTGGGCCGTGCCACAGTGCTGTATTGACGCCGGGCCGCTGCCTGGCGGCGCTGCTGCTCTGGAGTTGCTTGGGTAGCGCCTCGGCTGGACTTTTTGACGACGAGGAAGCACGCAAGGCGATCCTCGACTTGCGCCAAAAAGTTGAGACCCTGCGCGGCGAGACAGACCAAAAAGTGGCAGAAGAAGCCCGCCGCTCGGGCGAAGAAGCGGCGCAATTGCGACGCAGCTTTGTCGACCTGCAAAATCAACTCGAAACCACCCGCGCTGACCTTGCCAAGGTGCGGGGTCAGAACGAGCAACTCGTGCGCGATCTGGCCGAACTGCAGCGCCAAAACAAGGACGCAGCACAAGCCGCCGACGAACGCCTGCGCAAGTTGGAGCCGGTGCGTGTTACCCACGACGGGCGCGAGTTTTTGGTGGAGCCTGCCGAGCGGCGCGACTTTGATGGCGCGATGGCAGTCTTTCGCAAGGGCGATTTTGCCGCTTCGCAAACCGTGTTTGTGGATTTTCTGACGCGCTACCCCAGTAGCGGATACCGGGCATCAGCCCTGTTCTGGCTGGGTAACGCCCAATACGCGATCAAGAACTACAAGGACGCGGTGACCAACTTCAAGGCCTTGATCGCACTGGCACCTGACCACCTGCGTACGCCCGAAGCCATGCTGGCCGTTTCCAACTGTCTGCTGGAACTCAAGGACAGCAAGGCCGCGCGCAAGGCGCTTGAAGATCTGATTGCCGCGTTCCCAGCGAGCGAGGCTGCTGCTGCGGCCAAAGAACGACTGGCGCGCTTCAAGTAACGCGCGTTTCTTGATCCCTTAGCACCACCGCGGCACCCATGGACACAGTCGATCTTGATCGGCGTTTCTCCGGGTTGGAGCGTCTGTATGGCGTTGCCGCCCACCGCACAGTGCGCGCCGCACACGTGGTGGTGGTGGGAATTGGTGGAGTGGGCTCCTGGGCGGCTGAGGCGTTGGCGCGCAGCGGGGTAGGGCGCTTGACACTGATCGACATGGACCATGTCTCTGAGTCCAACATCAATCGCCAGGTGCACGCCATCACCCCCTCGCTCGGCATGGCCAAAGTTCTGGCCATGCAGGAGCGCATCGCCCTGATCAACCCGGCGTGCGAAGTCCACTGTATCGATGCATTTGTGGAGCCGCAGAACTGGCCCGACCTGCTGCCCCCAGGTGTGGATGCGGTGATTGACGCTTGCGACCAGGTCAAGGCCAAAGTCGCGATGGGCGAATGGGCGCGACGCAGCAAGGCGCTGTTCGTGACCGTGGGCGCTGCCGGCGGAAAGCGGCTCGCCCACAAGGTGGATGTGGCCGACCTTGCGCAAACCACGCACGACCCCTTGCTCGCCAAAGTGCGTTACCGCATCCGCAAGTTGGCGGGAAGTCGCAAAGTGGGCGAAAAGCTCGGCATTGCCTGCGTGTACAGCAGCGAACCCGTGCAGGCCGCAGACCCTTCTTGCGCTGTCCAGCAAGACAGCACGCTCAACTGCCACGGCTACGGCTCCGTGGTGGCAGTAACTGCCACATTCGGTTTGTGCGCAGCAGGTTGGGTGATTGACCGGATCGCATCCGCAAAAGCGCTGCCGACAAAGCCAGTGACGGTGTGAATCTGGATATAATCGCAGGCTTGGCAGATTGAGGCTCGCTACACGGGCTGCAAGCTGATGGGACGTTAGCTCAGATGGTAGAGCAGCGGACTTTTAATCCGTTTGTCGTGGGTTCGATCCCCGCACGTCCTACCAAATTCACAACGCCAGATATAGAAAGCCTGCTACATAATCGATAGCAGGCTTTTTTGTTTCAGTCGTGCACTGGTGAATTCCCGCCCAAGGGGCGGCAGCACCGTAACTGGCCGGGGATCCCCATCTTGCGGCGGTAATCCATCGCTGGCATCGTCACCGGCGGAAATGTCAGACTGCGACGTGCGGCGGTGCCGGTTGTATGGCCAGGCGCAGCCCCAACGCCTTGAGTACTGCAAAAAGACTGCGCAGTTCAGGGTTGCCTTGCGGCGACAGCGTGCGATAAAGCTGGTTCGCGTTCAGCTCCGTTTCCTTGGCCACCGCACGCACACCTCCGTGCGCTTGTGCAATCTGGCGCAACGCGACCAGCAGGTCAGCGGGCTCACCGTCTTGCAGGAGATCATTGAGATACTCGGCTGCAAACTGCGGGTCATCCCGAAACAGTTCGGCCATCGCTTCGTCATGGCTTCGATCTTTCATTTGTCAGGCCTCCGTTGCCAGTTTCTCCAATACCCAACGGCGCGTTCGATGTCGGCGTCTTGGGTGCCTTTGTCACCACCG
>CAIPBW010000090.1 GCA_903863395.1 uncultured beta proteobacterium | reverse complement strand
TGTCGGAATGCTGCATTGGCGTCGTCATCCCGAGCAGTATGCTCTCCATGTACCGTCCCCCGTCATTGCGACACCTCTCTCCGTCATTGCGACACCTCTCTCAGTCATTGCGACCGAAGTGAAGCAATCCATGACTTTCAAATGCATGGATCGCCGCGCTTCGCTCGCGATGACGGCCTTTCACCATCGCGAGGCCACTCTCCCACTTCGTCATCGCGAGGCCGCAGGCCGTGGCGATCCATGACTTCGTGCCTGCATGGATTGCCACGCTACGCTCGCAGTGACGACCTTTCGCCATCGCGAGGCCACTCTCCCACTTCGTCATCGCGAGGCCGCAGGCCGTGGCGATCCATGACTTGGGGCTGCATGGACTGCCGCGTCGCTTCGCTCCTCGCAGTGACGAGTCTTTGGCGCATGGTCCCTATCTAGTTTTGGCCACCCGAAAAAGGAGGGCCGCAATGGTGCTCAGTGCGCGTCGGCCTGCTTGGCGGCGTTTACCGCTTCTTGCGTGTCGCCCTTGGCGCCGTTGAAGTACAGGTTCAGGATGACGGCGGCGATGCTGGTGAGCAAGATGCCGGACTCGATCAAGGGGTGCAGGCCATGGGGCATCCACTGTTTGAAGTTGGGTGCCACCAGCGGAACCATGCCCACGCCGATGGCAATCGCCACCACAAAGGCGTTGTAGCGGTTGTTCTTGAAATCCACCGCCGACAGGATGCGAATGCCGGTGGCCGTCACCATCCCGAACATCACCAGCCCCGCGCCGCCCAGCACCACGGTGGGCAGCGACTCCACCAGCGCCGCCATCTTGGGCAAAAGGCCCAGCACGATCAGGATGATGCCGCCGGCCACACACACAAAGCGGCTCTTCACACCCGTAACCGCGACCAGCCCTACGTTCTGCGAGAAGCTGGTGTAGGGGAAGGTGTTGAAGATGCCGCCAATCAAGGTGCCCAGGCCATCGGTGCGCAGGCCGCGCGTGAGGGCGGCTTGATCGACCTTGCGGTCGGTCATCTCGCCCAGGGCGAGAAACATCCCGGTCGATTCGATCATCACCACAATCATCACCAGCGTCATGGTCAGGATCAGGATGGGGTCAAACACTGGAGCGGCAATTTTGAAAGGCAGCACCAGTTCAAACCAACCGGCCTTGGCCACCTTATCAAACGTCATCATGCCCAGCAGCGTGGAGACCACGCCGCCCACCACAATGCCCAGCAGCACCGAGATGTTGGCGATGAAGCCCTTGCCGTACTTGGCAATCAGCAGGATGGACACCAGCACCAAGGCGGCGATGCCCACACCGGGAAGATCGGCGTACTTGGGGTTGGGAATGGTCGGCACCAGTGCCAGCCCCTTGGGCGGCGGCACCAGGCTACTGCCCGGCGCGCTGGCGCTGGCAACCGCATCGGCCAACCACTTGGCGTGCTCGGGGTTGACCACGTTGGGCGCAGTCGGGCCAAAGGGGTTGCCAAAAATCCAGTTGATGCCCACGCGCATGAGGCTGATACCAATCACCGCGATGATGGTGCCGGTAACCACCGGCGGAAAGAAGCGCAGCATGCGGCTGACCAGCGGCGCAATCGCCATCGCGATCACACCCGCACCCATGATGGAGCCAAAGATCAGACCCGCTCCTTCTACCCCCGGCGTACTGCCCGCCACCGCCACCATCGGCGCCACGGATGCAAAGGTCACGCCCATCATCACCGGCAGGCGGATGCCAAACCACTGGGTTGCGCCCAGCGACTGGATCAGCGTCACCAAGCCGCAGCAAAACAGGTCGGCCGAAATCAGCATCGCCACCTGCTCCGGGCTGAGCTTGAGCGCGCGCCCCACAATCAGCGGCACCGCAACCGCACCGGCGTACATCACCAAAACGTGTTGCAGCCCGAGCACTGCCAGTTTGCCTGTGGGCAAACGCTCATCAACGGGGTGGGCCGAAGCATTCATTCAAAACCTTTTTATTCAATAATGGATTGTGCGACTGTAGCGAGATTTTGGGTCGCGAAAATTGGTGCTTTCACTAGGAACGTTTGATGAAAATTGTGCATTGGCCCGCCCTTGCCCTGGCGGCGCTGCTGGCCCCCCTGTCCCCGGCGTGCGCCGACGAAGTGATGGCCGCAGTAGCCGCCAACTTTGCTGCGCCCATGCAAAGCATTGCGCAGGCGTTTGAACGTGACACCGGGCACAAGGTGGTGGCCTCGGTGGGCTCCACGGGCAGCCTGTATGCGCAAATCAAGAACGGCGCGCCGTTTGA
>CAIPBW010000089.1 GCA_903863395.1 uncultured beta proteobacterium | reverse complement strand
TGGCTGCGCTCAATGGCGTCATGGGCGACCGGCTGCAGCAAAGCGACAACCCGCTGGCCACCCCGATGCAACTGCGTTACCAGGGCGCCGTACTTGACCCGGACACTGTGCCGCTGGTGCTGCCGCAGGCCAGTGGCAAGCTGGCGCTGCTGATCCACGGCCTGTGCATGAACGACCTGCAGTGGGCCAACCCGCCTGCCAGGCACGCCACGCCCTGGAGCGACCACGGCAGCGCGCTGGCTGGCGAGTTGGGCTACAGCGTGGTTTACCTGCGCTACAACTCCGGGCTGCACGTCTCCGACAACGGCGCGCAACTCGCCAGTCTGCTCGAACAACTGGTGGCGCACTGGCCGGTGCCGTTGCAGGATCTGACCATTGTGGCGCACAGCATGGGCGGTCTGGTGGCGCGCAGCGCGCTGGATTGCGCGCAGCGCTGCGCCCTGCACTGGCCCAAGCACCTCAAGCACCTGGTGTTTCTGGGCACGCCGCACCACGGCGCGCCGCTGGAGCGCGCGGGCAACTGGATTGACGTGCTGCTGGGCGGCACGCCCTACTCGCGCCCGTTTGCGCGGCTGGGCCAGTTGCGCAGCGCCGGTATTACCGATTTGCGCTTTGGCTTTGTGCGCGCCACCGACTGGCAGGGGCGCGACCGCTTTCGCCGTGGTGCCGACCCGCGCCAACCCCTGCCCCTGCCCGTGGGCGTGGCCTGCTTTGCCGCGGCAGCCACCAGCGCCAGCCGCCGCAGCCCGGTGGCAGAGCGCATCCTGGGCGACGGCCTGGTGCCGCTGCCCAGCGCCTTGGGCCAGCACGCGCAACCCCAGCATTGCCTGGCGTTTGCCCCATCGGCCCAGTGGATTGGCTACGGCATGAACCACTGGGACCTGCTGCGCCGAGCCGAAGTCATCCGCCAGGTGCTGCTGTGGCTCACACCGCCGGGCACGCCACCCCCTTGAAACTGGCGACCTTCGCCCATAATTGCAGGTTTCCCGTGCTGGGCGCACCGCGCTTGGCGTCTGTTTTCAGGTTTACCAAGAGTTCCCATCCCCATGAGCAAGCAAACCCTTTCCTTCCAGGCCGAAGTCGCACAACTACTGCATCTGGTAACCCATTCGCTGTACTCCAACAAGGAAATTTTCCTGCGCGAGCTGATTTCCAACGCCTCGGACGCCTGCGACAAGCTGCGTTTTGAAGCCATCAACACGCCCGCGCTATTCGAGGCTGACTCCGAGCTCAGCGTCAAAGTCACGTTCGACAAGGACGCCAAGACCCTGACCATCACCGACAACGGCATTGGCCTGAGCGAGCAGGAAGCCATCGACAACCTGGGCACCATTGCCAAGAGCGGGACCAAGGACTTTGTTGCCAAGCTCAGCGGCGACCAGAAAGCCGACGCCCAGCTCATCGGCCAGTTTGGCGTGGGCTTTTACTCGGGCTTCATCGTGGCCGACAAAATTACGGTGGAGTCGCGCCGCGCCGGACTGCCCGCCGAGCAGGGCGTGCGCTGGGTCAGCGACGGCGGTGCCAGTGGCGGCGGCGCGTTCGAGGTGGAAACCATCACGCGCGCGGCGCGCGGCACCAGCGTCATCCTGCACCTGCGCGACGACGCCCAGGACTACACCCAGACCTGGAAGGTCAAGGGCATCATCAACAAGTACTCGGACCATATCAGCCTGCCGATCCTGATGGAAAAGGAAGAATGGAAAGACGGCGAATTGATCAACCCCAGCGACGAGAACGGCGGACGCCAGCCCGGTGCCATGGTCAAGACCGGCGAATGGGAAACCGTGAACAAGGCCAACGCCATCTGGAGCCGCCCCAAGAAGGACGTCACCCAGGAGCAGTACGACGAGTTCTACAAGCAGATCAGCCACGACTTTGAAGCCCCTCTCTCCCACACCCACAACCGGGTTGAAGGCAGCACCGAGTACACGCAACTGCTCTACATCCCGAGCAAAGCGCCGATGGACCTGTGGAACCGCGACAAGAAGGGTGGCCTCAAACTGTACGTCAAGCGCGTGTTCATCATGGACGACGCCGAGGCGCTGTTGCCAACCTACCTGCGCTTTGTCAAGGGGGTGGTGGACTCCAGCGACCTGCCACTCAACGTCAGCCGTGAGCTGCTGCAGGAGAGTCGCGACGTCAAGGCGATCCGCGAGGGCTGTACCAAGCGCGTGCTCTCCATGCTCGAAGACCTGGCCAAGAACGACCAGTTGCCGCAGGCCAATGCCGATGGCGTGACCGACGTGGTGAGCGACGAAGACAAGGCCCAGGCGGGCAAGTTCACCAAGTTCTACGCCGAGTTTGGTGCTGTGCTCAAGGAAGGCCTGGGCGAGGACTTTGGCAACAAGGAGCGCCTGGCCAAACTGGTGCGCTTTGCCTCCACCCAAAGCGACACTGCCAGCGTAGGCTTTGCCGACTACAAGGCGCGCATGAAAGAAGGCCAGGAAGCCATCTACTACATTACCGCCGACACCCTGGCCGCAGCCAAGAACAGCCCGCAACTCGAAGTGTTCAAGAAAAAGGGCATTGAGGTGCTGCTGATGACCGACCGGGTGGACGAATGGGCGCTGAACTTCCTGCAGGACTTTGACGGCACGCCGCTGCAAAGCGTGGCCAAGGGTGCGGTCGACCTGGGCAAACTGCAGGACGAGACCGAGAAGAAGGCCGCCGAAGAGGCCGCCGAAGCCTTCAAGCCGCTGCTGGCCAAGCTCAAAGAAGCGCTCAAGGACAAGGCCGAAGACGTGCGCGTGACCACCCGCCTGGTGGACAGCCCGGCGTGCCTAGTGGTGCAAGACCACGGCATGAGCACGCAACTGGCACGCATGCTCAAGCAGGCCGGCCAGGCTGCCCCCGAGGTCAAGCCGGTGCTCGAAGTCAACGCCGAACACCCGCTGGTGAAAAAGCTCGACGGCTCGGTGCATTTCCACGACCTGGCCCACATCCTGTTTGACCAGGCCCTGCTGGCCGAAGGCGGCCTGCCCGCCGACCCCGCCGCCTACGTACGCCGCGTCAACGCACTGCTGGTCTGACGTGCTGCGCCTGTGGGCGCAGAAATCCACTGGGCGTTGTAGCCTTGCCCTCCAAGGCGGCTACAACGCCCTTTGTACATCCAAGTGATGAAACATCAGCCAGAGAAAGTTGCCCGGCGCTTCGCGCAGTGCTATGTGGGTGAGGTGGTGATGTCGTCAATCACGTACGTCGTCGCACTCAACGTGACGCTGGTGACCAACAGCGAAAAAGACTTTGCCCGTTACCCCGGTTTGACCACCGAGAACTGGATCGAGCCGCCGAGCCACTGAAGTGGCGCTGCTGCACCCGGCACCTCAAGATGATTGGCGTTAAACCTAGATTCCGCAGTTGACCGCTTCACTTGTGCAGGAGAGCCCCGTGTTTGCAAGCAATTTTGACCACGAAGCAACGCACCTTTTGGGTGAGAGCGCTACGCACCCGATTGCGCCGCCAGGCAGCGCCCTGGCGGCGTTGCTCCTCCTTGCTGGCACAAGCCAGCGTCGTCGAAAGCGCCTTGCCAGGCCACTGCCTGACAGCCCACTCGGGCGCGTCCAACTGCGGAATCTAGGTTAAAGCGTGGCCAGAATCGGCTGCAGCACGCTGGCGCCGAGTTTTTTGGAGCGCTCGCCGCTCCAACCGGTGATGGCGTCGGGATGGTCGGCGTTGTCCTTGAACGGCATTTCGATGGTGAAGGCCAGGCAGCCGAACTGTTGCGCCACCCAGTTGGTGGCCATGCCCAGGTTGGCTTGACCCGGTGCCTTGGTGGCGTAATGGTACTGATCCTGAAAGTCAGGACAGGCCGCCATCCAGACGCTCTTGAAGGCCGACTCCAGCCCCGCTATGTGCTCGTTATACGCGGGGCAACCTTCGGAGCCGACCACAAAGTTGTACGGCAGACCTTCGTCGCCATGGGCGTCCAGAAACAAATCGACCCCGCTTTGCAGCATGCGTGCTCGCACGCACAACACCTCGGGCGAGCGCTCCGGGCTGGGCTCGGCCCATTCGCGGTTGAGATTGGCACCGGCGGCGTTGGTGCGCAGGTTGCCCAGCAGTGCGCCGTCGGGGTTCATGTTGGGCACCACGTAGAACACGCAGCGCTGCAGCAGCACGCGGCTGACCGAGTCGTCGGCGTCGAGCAGCCGCTCCAGAAAGCCTTCGACAAACCACTGCGCCATGCTCTCGCCGGGATGCTGGCGCGCGATCAGCCAGACCGCCTTCTTGGGCTCATCCGTAGCGCTTTCCTGCGCGTCGGTGATGCGCAGCAGATTCATGTCGCGCCCTTGCAGCGTGTTGCCCAGCCGCTCCAGTTCCACATGGGGCGAAGCCGCCGCACCGGCGAGCAAGTCCAGATGCTGCTCATAGGAATAGGGCTCGAAGTAGGCAAAGTAGAGGCACTGGGTCTGGGGCGTGACGTGGGCGGTCATCACCTCGCCGTCAAATTCGGTATCGATGCGAAACCAGTGCTGGCGGTCAGCGCTGCACAGCACCCGGTAGCCTTCCCAGCCCTTGGGGTAGGCGCTGGCACCGGCATTGAGAAACTTCAGCACCACGCCCTGATCCTTGGCACCGTAGAGCGCAAAGTGAAACCACTGGGCCACGTCAGAGGCGTTGTCGGCGCGAATGCGCAGCGCAATGTCGCCGGGGTCGTCCAGGCGGACCACCTCGATCGCGCCGGAGTCAAATTGGGAAGCAATGTGCAATGCCGTCATGGTCTCACCGTGTCATGCCAGGAAGTGCTGCCATTTTAGGGGTGTGCTCCCCAGGCCCGCGCAACGATAATGCCCCATGCCCAACGCCTCCCCCGCCAGCCCCCACAGCCCCTTGCACTTTGCCAGCCTGCCCCTGCCTGCTTCGATGCAGGCCAACTTGCAGCAGTTGGGCTACCTGCAGATGACGCCAATCCAGGCCGCCAGCCTGCCCCCCGCGCTTGCGGGCAAGGACGTGATTGCCCAGGCCCAGACCGGCAGCGGCAAGACCGCCAGCTTTGCCCTGGCCCTCTTGACCCGGCTCAACCCGCGCTGGTTTGCGGTGCAGGCGCTGGTGCTGTGCCCCACGCGTGAACTGGCCGACCAGGTGACGGCCCACATCCGCCGCCTGGCGCGCTCTGAAGAAAACATCAAGGTCGTCACCTTGTGCGGCGGCGTGGCGCTGCGCGGCCAGCGCGCCTCGCTGGAGCACGGCGCGCATGTGGTGGTGGGCACGCCCGGGCGCGTGATGGACCACCTGGCGCGCGGCTACCTGTCGCTGCAGGGGCTCAACACCTTGGTGCTGGACGAGGCTGACCGCATGCTCGACATGGGCTTTTTTGACGACATCGCCACGGTGGCCAAGCAGTGCCCCGCCCAGCGCCAGACCCTGCTGTTTTCGGCCACCTACCCCGAGGGCATCGAAAAGCTCGCTCGCCAGTTCATGCAGGCGCCGCTGCGCGTGGAGGTGGCAGCACAGGCTGAACAGGGCCAGATCGAGCAACGCTTTTTTGAAGTCACGCGCGAGAACCGGCTCGCCACCGTGGGCGCGCTGCTGCGCCACTTCCGGCCGGTAAGCACGCTGGCGTTTTGCAATACCAAGCAGCAGTGCAAGGCAGTGGTGGAGTTGCTGCAGGCGCAGGGCTTTCACGCGCTGGCGCTGTACGGCGAGTTGGAGCAGCGCGAACGCGACCAGGTGTTGGCACAGTTTGCCAACCGCAGTTGCTCGGTGCTGGTGGCCACCGATGTGGCGTCGCGCGGGCTCGACATCGAACAGCTTGAAGCCGTGATCAACGTGGACACCACGCCCGACCCCGAGGTGCACGTGCACCGCATTGGCCGCACCGGGCGCGCCGCAGCGCACGGCCTGGCCATCACACTCGCAAGCCTGCACGACATGGGCGCGGTCGGGCGCATCGAGCAGTACCAGAACCAGCCTAGCGTCTGGTATCCGCTGGAGTCGCTTACCGCGCAAAGTGCCGCGCCGCTGCTGCCCCCCATGGCCACGCTGCAACTGCTGGGCGGGCGCAAGGAAAAAATCCGCCCCGGCGACGTGCTGGGTGCCCTCACCAGCGACGAGGGCGGCCCGGCCTACACGCGCGAGCAGATTGGCAAGATCCAGGTGACCGAGTTTTGCACCTTCGTGGCGGTGCAACGTGCCGTGGCCGCGCAAGCCTGCGCCAAACTCAACGCCGCGCGGGTCAAGGGCAAGAGCGTCAAGGTGCGCGTGCTGTAAGGCAAATTCCTACGCGCTTTCCATCCGTTTGCCGACTCCACAAACTGCAAGCCGTGGATACAGTTACTCCAAGCGCCAGACTCTGTTGACTGACGCAATGTAGCAACCGGAGAACCACCATGACCACCGCAGCCCTGGCAATGAATCCCTTCAGCCTGATGATGGAACCCGAACTGGTTCTGCAAACCATGGAAAACTCGCAGCAACTGCGCCGCCTGCGCCGCCACAAACTGCGCCCGCTGGACAAGCCCCTGATCCCCTACACCCAGGAAGCCCTGGCCAGCCGTGCCGCCTACGACGCCGCCATCGACGCCGAAGACTTTGAGGACGTGGCTGAGTCGTATCTGAACTGATGTAGCGCGCGGTGAGCGCTTGTGGCACCATGGCGGCATCGTCTGCGCTGTGCGCGGACAGTTGCCTGTGAGAGCCGCCATGCGCACCCTGTACCGCAATTTTGAGACCCAGGCGCAGATTGATGCGCAGTACAACGCCTCGCTGGCGTTGGGCCCCGACGAGCACCCGCTGGCCGATTTCGCCACCCAGGCGGCGCAGGCCCGCAGCCAGTTGCGCTGCATCCTCGACGTTCCCTACGGCCCCACCCGCGAAGAAACGCTCGACATCTTCCCGGCCGCTGCGCCCAACGCCCCGGTTTTTATTTTTCTGCATGGCGGCTACTGGCGCGCCCTCTCCAGCAAGGATTTCAGTGGCATCGCCTTGGGGCTGCAGCCGCTGGGCATTGCCAGCGTCGTGGTCAATTACGCGCTGTGTCCGTTTGTCAGCATCGATGAAATCACACGCCAGTGCCGCGCCGCCAGCGCCTGGGTGCTGCGCAACATTGCCCAGCACGGGGGCGACCCCTCGCGCGTTGGTATAGGCGGGCATTCCGCGGGCGCGCACTTGAGCGCCATGTGCCTGCAAACCGAGTGGGAGCGCGACTATGGCTTGGCGCAAGACCCGTTTGCCGCTGCGCTGCTGGTCAGCGGGGTGTACGACATTGCACCCCTGCGCTACAGCTACCTGCAGCCGATGATCGGCCTGGACGACGGCATCATCCGGCGCAACTCACCGGCCTTCACGGTGCGGCCCTGCGCCACACCGTTGTGGGTGACCTGGGGTGGCAGCGAGAGCAGCGAATTTGCGCGCCAGTCGCAGCTCCTGCACC
Organism: uncultured beta proteobacterium; assembly: GCA_903863395.1. Lineage (GTDB taxonomy): Bacteria > Pseudomonadota > Gammaproteobacteria > Burkholderiales > Burkholderiaceae_C > Allorhodoferax. The sequence goes on along the minus strand of CAIPBW010000089.1, from coordinate 158 downwards.
AAAGCTGGCTGGCCCAAGGCAACCAGGCGCTGCTGCAGGAGCAGCCGGGAGCCAACCACTTCAGCGCCATCGCCGGATTCACCTCGGCGCAAAGCCCGATTTGCCGCTGGCTACAGCACACCCTGGAGCAGCGCGGCAACGCCGCCTGATAACGCATG
>CAIPBW010000088.1 GCA_903863395.1 uncultured beta proteobacterium | reverse complement strand
GGTGCCAACGCGCTGGGCGTGATCATGACCGGCATGGGCGACGACGGTGCAGTGGGCCTGCTGGAAATGCGCAAGGCCGGTGCCATGACGGTGGGCCAGGACGAAGAAAGTTGCGTGGTCTACGGCATGCCCAAGGAAGCGGTCAAGCGCGGTGCCGTGGCCAAGACCGTGCCACTGGGCGCGATTGCACGCGAGATTCAGGCCCAGTTGCTGTTGTAGCGCCCTCCACCAGCCCACAAGGAAACCCCGCCATGCAACGCCGCCACTTGCTCGCCCACCTGGGTGCTGCAGGCACGCTCCTGGCATGGCCCTGGCTGCAGGCTTGCACTCCCACGCCCCGGTTGCGCTTGGCGATTCACCCCTGGATAGGCTACGAGACGCTGCGCCTGGCGCAGGCGTTCAAATGGATGACGCCCTCGATTGAATTGGTGAGCCAGAAGGACCTGCGCGCGTCATCGCAGGCGCTCGAGAGCGGCGAGGTTGATGTGGCGTGTCTGACGCTCGACGAAGTGCTGCGCATCCGCGCAACCCGGGTACCGCTCACGGTGGTGTTGGTGTTTGACATTTCCGAGGGCGCTGACATGGTCCTGGCCAAGCCTGCCATCGGCTCCCTGTCCGACCTGCGCGGCAAACGCATTGGCATCGAACCCGGCCCTCTGGGGGCGCTGATTCTGGACAAGTTGCTCGCCGCCGCCCACCTCACGAGCGACATGGTGCGTGTCATGGAGGTGAGCGCCGAGCAGCATGTGGACGCGTGGCGCAACAATGCAATCGACGCCGTCATCACGTACGAGCCCACTGCCACCATGCTGCAGCGCATCGGCGCCTACCGTTTGTACGACAGCCGTCAGATGCCCGACATGATCTTTGATGTGCTTGCACTGCGCACAGACCGCCTTTCAGGCCAGCAAGGTTCACTGCGCGCGTTGCTCGCAGCGCACTTCCGGGGCCTGGCCCACATGAGCCAGTACCGTGAGGATGCCACCTACCGCATTGCCGCAGCCCAGGGCATGAGTCCGGACGAAGTACGCCGCGCCCTGACCGGCGTCATGATGCCTTCACTGGAGGCCAACCGCGAGTACCTCCAGGCCGAAGGCGCACGCATCCTGCCTGCGGCGCGCAGCCTGTCCGAGGTGATGCTGCGCACGGGCTTGCTGTCAAGCGCGGACACGCTTGCCGATTTTTGCAGTGCAACCTGGCTGCCTGGCCCACCAGGAGGATGAGCATGCACCTGGCAGCGCACCGCTTCATTGCCACCTTGTTACTGCTGGCATTGGCGTTGTGCGCCCAGGCGCAAGAGCCGCTGCGCCTGGGCATGCTGGCGTTTCGGCCCAAGGCACTGGTGCAGCAACAGTGGCGTCCCATGACCACCTATCTGCAAGCCGCGCTGGGTCGGCCTGTGGAGTTGATCATCTACGAGCGCGAAGAGCTTGAGCAGGCCGTAAGCCAGAGCCAGGTCGATATCGTCGTCACCAACCCCGCGCACTTCATCCTGCTACAACACCGCGATAACCTCTCGGCACCGCTGGCAACGCTGATCCGGCAAACCGAGGAGCATGAGATCGCTGCATTCGGGGGCGTCGTTCTGGCGCGCGCCGATGACCGCACCGTCAACAACCTGGCTGACCTCGATGACAAGCGCATTGCCATTTCCGACAGGTACTCGCTGGGTGGCTACCTGGCACAGGCGTTTGAGATGCGGGAGTCCGGCCTGGCCTTGCCAGAGGATAAACAACTGCTAGTCACCGGCATGCCGCAGGATCGCGTCGTCGATGCCGTGCTGGGCGGCCGGGCCCAGGTCGGGTTCGTGCGCAGCAGCACGCTCGAGAGCATGGCACAGGAGGGCAAGCTCAACCTGGAACTCATCAAAGTCCTTGAGCGCCAGAATCTGAGCACATTTCCATTTGCGGTGTCCACGCGCCTGTACCCCGAGTGGCCGGTGGCCGCGTTGCCCCACGTCGAAGAACATATCGTGCGCCAACTCACCGTAGCGCTGCTATCCCTGCAGCCCGGCAACCCGGCTGCGCGGGCGGCACATATCCACGGGTTTACCAATGCTGCCAATTACGCCGGCGTGGACGCCGTGCTGCGCGGCCTGCGTGCCGCGCCCTATGACGCAGCACCCCAATTCACGGTGTATGACTTCTGGAAAAGATATACGCTGTGGATCAGCGCGTTGGGTTTGTTGGTATTTTCGCTGCTGGCAAGCAGCGTCTGGCTCATGCTGCAAAGCCGGGACTTGCGCAACAGCCGACGCGGCCTAGTGGACTTGCGAAACGACTTGCAAAGCACACTCGATGCCATCCCGGACGTGATGCTTGAAATCGGTCTGGACGGAATGCAGTACCAGTGCCACGCACCCAACCCCGAGCTGCTGGTGTCACCAGCGCACACGCTGGTGGGGAGAAACATTTCTCAAAGTTTGCCGTCAGCCGCGGTGGCCCACTATTTGGCGGCATTGCAGCAAGCCCACGCAAGCGGCCACAGTGCTGGCACACAAATCGAACTGGTCCTGAATTCGGTGCACCGCTGGTTTGAACTCTCGGTGGCGCGCAAGGCCGGTGGGGCCAATGATCAGCCGCGCTTTATCGTGCTGTCACGCGATATCACCGAGCGCAAGGCGGCCGAGACCAAGTTGCAGCTTGCCGCCAGTGTGTTTACCCACACCCAGGAAGCCATCATCATCACCGATGCAAACAGCGCCATCATTGAAGTCAATAGGGCGTTTACCACCATCACCGGTTTTAGCCGCGCAGAAGCGCTGGGCAAGAACCCGCGCATTCTCAAATCCGGGCGCCACGGTCCCGAGCACTATGCCGCCGTGTGGCGCGATCTCAACAGCAACGGTTTCTGGTTTGGCGAGATGTGGAACCGGCGCGAGGACGGCCAGGAATACGCCTGCCTGCAAAGTATCAGCGTGGTGCGCGATGCCCAGGGCAAGCCCAAGCATTACGTGGCTTTGCTCAACGACATCACGCCGCTGAAGGCTCACGCGCAAGAGTTGGAGCACGTCACGCATTTCGATGCGCTGACTGGCTTGCCCAATCGGGTGTTGCTGGTGGACCGGTTGCAGCAGGGCATTTCGCAAAGCCAGCGCCACAAACGTTCGCTGGCCGTGGCCCACTTTGACCTGGATGGATTCAAGTCGGTCAACGACACCTTCGGTCACATGGCTGGCGACACCTTGCTCAAGGCCGTCGCCACCCACGTGAAGGCCGCCTTGCGCGAAGGCGACACGCTGGCGCGCATCGGCGGCGACGAGTTTGTGGTGCTGCTGGTCGATCTGGAGAACGTGCAGGAATATGAGTCGGTGCTGAGTCGGCTGCTGACGGCGGTGTCGCTGCCGGTGCTGCTTAATGGCACCGAGGTGCAGGTGTCTGCCAGCATTGGCGTGACGGTCTATCCACAAGACGGAGCCGACGCCGACCAACTGATGCGCCACGCCGACCAGGCCATGTACCTGGCCAAGCAGGCGGGCAAGAACCGCTACCACCTGTTTGACATCACGCACGACGCCACCGTCAAGGCGCAGCGCGAGGGTGTGCGGCAAATCGTGCATGCCCTGTCCAAAAACGAGTTTGTGCTGCACTACCAGCCCAAGGTCAACATGAGGACCGGCGCGGTGGTTGGTGCCGAGGCACTGATCCGCTGGCAGCATCCCGAGCGCGGTCTGCTCGCGCCGGGGGCTTTTCTACCTCTGATCGAAGACCACTCGGTCAGCGTGGCCGTGGGTGAGTGGGTGCTGTCCACCGCCCTGGCACAAATGGCGGTCTGGAAAGCGCAAGGCCTGGATCTGCCGGTGAGTGTCAACATCGGCGCGCGCCAGTTGCAGGAGAGCGACTTTGTACAGCGCCTGGCGCAACTCCTTGCCGTGCACCCGGAGATGCCGCCCGCATCGCTGGGGCTGGAGATTCTGGAGACCAGCGCGCTCGAAGACATGACCCACGTCTGCACCACCATGCGCGACTGCCAGGCCATGGGCGTGACCTTTGCCCTGGACGACTTTGGCACCGGTTACTCGTCGCTCACCTACCTGCGCCATCTGCCCGCCGAGATGCTCAAGATCGACCAGAGCTTTGTGCGCGACATGCTCGACGACTACGCCGACCTGGCCATCGTCAAAGGCGTGATTGGCCTGGCCGGGGCGTTCCACCGCGACGTGATAGCCGAAGGGGTGGAGACCCAAACCCACGGCGCGCAGTTGCTGGACTTGGGGTGTGAGTTGGCCCAGGGCTACGGCATCTCGCGCCCCATGCCCGCGCAGGCCATGGCGCAATGGGTGCGCGACTGGCAGGCGGCCCCGGTCTGGACCGCGTAAGCGCAACGCCAGCAGCGCTTAGCTTGGGCGCAGCACCTTGGCTACCGGGTTGGTGCGTAGCCGGTAGGCGTCGGGCATGCCCGAGCCCAACAGCGGGCGCAGGTAGAGCCGGAACGCATCGGTCACGTCGGTGCCGTTGGCGGTGATGAATTCATCGCCCATGACGCGGGTCTTGCCGGCTACGGCGTCAATCGGCAGCAGTTCGTAGTCGACCGAATAGAAGCCCGTGCGCTTGATTGCCACCGAGCCGTCGTGCTTGCCCCACATGGCAAACTGCACCGCCTTCTCGCCCACCTCGCGCGCCTCGCGCTGGTCCACATCCGAAACACAGCCGATAAACGAGCGCTGCAGGTAGCCCAGCGTGTCGCCACGCACGCGCTTGATGCCGAGCTTGCCCTTGATTTCCTCGCACAACAGGTCGGCCAATGCGCCGCTGCCCGAGAGCTGCACGTTGCCATGCGCGTCGTGCTCCAGGTCCTTGGCCAGCAGCGCGGCAATCGGCGTGCCCGAGCCGTCGTGAATGCCTTCGGACACCGCAATCACGCAGCGCCCCAGGCGCTCGTAGGTGGACTTCACGTCGGCCAGAAACTTCTCCAGCACAAAGGTGCGCTCGGGCATGTAGATCAGATGCGGGCCGTCGTCGGGAAACTTCTTGCCCAGGGCAGAGGCCGCCGTCAGAAACCCGGCGTGGCGCCC
>CAIPBW010000087.1 GCA_903863395.1 uncultured beta proteobacterium | reverse complement strand
GCTTGCCACGCCGCCTCTGAGGGATTGGTGCAACTGGGCACCAAGTTCTACCAGCTTGCGATGCTGTTCATCCATCAGTTCGTGCCCCACGAGATGCTCAGGACCAAATTGGATCCAAACATCATCATCCGCTGGTACCAAACCAGAACAGTCCCAGAACGTAAACCGGTTTCCGCCGCGCTCCTTGCTCTGGTACATGGCCGCGTCCGCCTTGCCCAGCAGAACATCCAATTCGTTGCCGTCAGCGGGGCACATCGTGATACCGATACTGGCGCTGACCGCTACCTGACCATCGTTGATTAGATCGATTCTTTGCGCCACCGCAGTCACCAGCTTTGCGGCCACGAGCCCAGCTTCCTGCGGGCTCTCGAGTTGCCCAAGCAGCACGGCAAACTCGTCGCCCCCCAACCTGGCTACCGTGTCGATGCCACGCACGGTGGCCAGCAACCGGTCTGCGACGGCACTGAGCACGACGTCACCCGCCTCGTGGCCATATTGATCGTTGATCGGTTTGAAGCCGTCAAGATCCAGGAACAGCAAGGCAATCTGCTTTTCTGTTCGCTTGGCGAAAATCGCCGCCTGCGAAAAGCGGTCGAAAAACAGGGTGCGGTTGGGCAACCCGGTGAGTTGGTCATGGTAGGCAAGAAAGTTGATCTGAATTTCTGCCTCTTTGTGCTCCGTAATATCAATATGGGTGCCCACCATGCGCAAGGCTCGGCCCGATGCGTTGCGCGAGAACGCCTTGCCGCGCCCACGTATCCACTTCCAGGAACCATCCTTGGCCAGCATGCGGTACTCCGCGTCGAAACTCTCCGTCTTGTTCTCGATGCAGTCCTGATTGGCTTTGATGACGCGCGCGGCGTCATCCGGGTGAATCCGGCTTATCCAGCTACCAGCAACCATGTCAAAGTCGCCCGGCTCATAGCCAAGCAACCGGTAATACGACGGACTGAAATACCCTGAGTCGTCTTCCGTATTCAAGTCCCAAATGCCATCGTGGGTTGCATCCATGGCCCTGCGGAATCGCTCTTCGGATTCGCGCAGCGTCTCCTCCACGCGCTTGGTCTGCGCAAAGTCCCAGGCCATGTCGGCAAGTTGGCTCACGATCTGCACGTCCTGGTCCGAATAGTGGGCCTGTTTATTGCCCACCCCCAGAATGGCCACGATCAAGTCGTGTCGAAACACCGGAATCACCAACTCGCGCACCAAAGCCGCATGCCCTGGGGGCAATCCCCGTTTGTGCTTGAGTGCCGCGTAATCGTTGTGGATGACCGCAGCACGCTCCCGTATGCAATCGACCCAAACACCGGCATCGGCAACGGGGTAATGCGTTCCAGCTCCCGCAGCGTGGCAATACTCGCGCATGGTGCTTGTGGACCAGGCCTGCAGGCTGAGTGTTTTTTGGTCTGCATCCAGAAAGTGATAGAACCCGATGGCGCTGCCAGTCAGCACGCAAACCTCATCGAGTGTTGCCACAAGCAGTTCATGCAGGGAGTGGTCGGTTGCGTACTTCATCAAGCGGGTACGCGCCGCTTGCACGCGCTCGTTGCGCTTGTGCTCGGTAATGTCGCGTGCAATCATTGAAGCGCCAACAATCGTGCCCGCATGGTCCCTGATGGGCGATATGCTCACCGAGACATCCACTACGCTCCCGTCCTTTCGGAGTCGGAGGGTTTCAACCGTGTTCACGTTCTGGTTTTGGCGAATGCGCTCCAGAATGTCTTGTTCTTCATCGTACCGATCACTGGGCAGCAAAACCCGCAACGAGTTGCCAACCATTTCGTCAGCGCCATATCCAAACAGCGCGCAGGCCGCTGCGTTCCAACTGGTTACGGTGCCGTCCAGCGTCTTGCTAACGATGGCGTCCTGTGATGATTGAACCAGCGCTTCGAACTGCCTGGTTTGCGTCTCGTAGCTCTTGCGTCGACTGATATCCCGGTGGAAGGCAAAGTAACGTCCGCCACCGGCCGGGGAGTATGTCGTTGCGACTTCCACAGGCCAGGTGCGCCCATCCTTGGCTTTATGCACTGTTTCAAACAGATCATGGCCAAGGGTGGCGGTCTGCTCCAGGTGCTCTTGCGTCTCGGCGGGGTTTTCCCTTGCCTCAAGATCCAGGATCGACATCTGCAACAGTTCATCACGGGTATAACCCGAAAGCGTGGCATAGGCCTGGTTGACCTCGATGATGCGTCCCAGGTCGTCCACGACCAGCAAGCCATCGGTGGAGGTTTCTATGGCAACTTTGTATTGGTCCTGGTTTTCATGCAACTGCGCTTGCATTCGCCTTCGATCGGTAATGTCCTCAAAGAGTGCGTAAACCGCCAGCACCGTGGCATTGGTCGCATCCTTGATCGGAGTTGCGCTGACGTGAATCCAGGTTTGGGTCGCGACCAATGGATTGAAGATTCCCATGACAACATCGGTCACTGGCTGGCCACTTCGAAGTGCCTGCATCGCCGGATGGCGCTCGCCTGGAAATGTTGCACCACTCTCGTCCACGGCACGCCAACTGGGGTCAATCGAGGTGATGCCTCTCATCTGATCAAACGAAAGGCCCAAGATGCGTTCAGCCGCCGGGTTGCAATGCGTGATTCGACCTTCGGCGTCCTGAACCACGATGCCAAGCGGCAGCGTGTCAAGCATGGACTGACTGTGTGGGTACTCCCTGCTCTGTCGGCCATGGGTGGATGGCAGCATGCTCCCCTCCTGCGCGGTGAAGCTCTCACCCGATGCGAGAACCACACGAACGCTCATTGGATGCGACTCTCGCAAACCTGAATTCGCCACCCAACGGGCCCAGTCTAAGCGCAGAGATTAGGCGGGCCTATCGGGTCAATACCTGAGTGCTGCGCGAAAATCACCTGATCCAACGGAAAAATCTGACCGTCCGGGACGTGTCTTTTGCAGGCCCAGCCAAAGGGCATGGACTGCCGCGTCGCGTCGCTCCTCGCAGTGACAACCATGTCGTTATCGCAAGGCCATGCCCCACCTCGTCATCGCAAGGCCACGCCCCCTCGTCATCGCGAGGCCATGCACCCCACCTCGTCATCGCGAGGCCATGCCCCCCACCTCGTCATCGCGAGGCCGAAGGCCGTGGCGATCCATGACTTCATGCCTGCATGGATTGCCGCGCTGCGCTCGCAATGACAGCCAAAGGGCATGGACTGCCGCGTCGCTTCGCTCCTCGCAGTGACAACCAGGTCTTTATCGCGAGGCCATGCCCCCACCTCGTTATCGCGAGGCCATGCGCTGCCCCGCCAGCGCCTCCTGGTGCAACGCCACCAACCGGGCGCGCTGGAGCTTGCCGGTGGCGGTTAAGGGCAGCGCGGCGACCCAATGCACCCAGTGGGGGCGGCGGTAGGTTGGCAGGGCTTCTATGGCGGTTTGGATGCGTTGCCGGGCCGCTTGCTGCTGCCCTGGGGCGGCTACCACCAGCAGCGCCAGTGCGGTCAGGCCCTCGGGCGTGCGCACGCCTACGCAGGCGAGTTGCAGCACGCTCTCGCTGGCAGCGCTGGCCAGGGCTTGTTCCACCCACAGGGTGCTGACCCAGCGCCCGCTGATCTTGAGCATGTCGTCGGTGCGCCCG
>CAIPBW010000086.1 GCA_903863395.1 uncultured beta proteobacterium | reverse complement strand
TGTGTCGGGCGGCCAGGTGCTCGCAGGTGTGGTGCTGGCCGCCTCCAGCGGCGGGTACGGCGGCGGGTCAAGCGTCGGTGGTGTGGTGGGGGCAGCGGTGTCTGCCGCGGGCGGCTCAGGCGCAGGCACCACAGGTGGTGCGGCGGCGGTCGCGTCAGGTGTCGGCTCAGGTGATGTGGGCGCAGGGGCTGGCGTCGGGGTGGGTGCTGCAGCGCGTGCGCGTGCCGGTGGTGCAGCCGGTGGCGTGGCGCGCGGGCTGGGCTTGAGCACGCGCAGCAACAGCGGTGGTGGCAGCGGTGTAAGGCGTGGGTGCTGTGGCCCCTGTTCGCGCAGCCAGTCAAGCACGCAGCCGTGCAGCAGCACACTCACCACCCCAAGCACCAGCAGCCACGCCCTGGGCCCGGCCGCTGGGAGCACGCGCGATGCTGGGGAGGGTGTGGGGGCGGCGTGCACGGACGTAACCGGGCGTTGCGTCAGTGGGCGCTGACGGGTTGGGGCAATTCGCGCGTGTTGCGGATGATGGGGTGGTGCATCGCCCAGGCGGACAGCAGCAGCGAGGCCACGCCCCCAAAACCGAGCGCATAGCGCAGCCCCAGGTGCTCGCCGATATAGCCCCCCAGCAACGCACCCGGGCCCGCGGGCAACAGGATCAGCCAGCGCATGGTGCTGGTCATGCGCCCCAGCAGGTGCGCGGGCGTGACCGCCTGGCGCAGCGCCAGAAAGTTGATAAACAGCAGCACCGCGCCGCAACTGAAGCACAGCAGCATCAGCACAAACGAGGCCACACCCCAGGCGTTGACCGGGGCCAGCGCCAGTTGCAGCCAGCCCACACCGCAGACCGCAAAGCCCAGCACCAGACACGGCCCCGGCCCAACGCGGCGCGAGATCCGGTTGCCCAGGGTGCTGGCCAGCACCGTGCCCACGCCCAGGCCCACGTAGCACAGGCCGACCTGGTTTTCGTTCAGGCCCAGCTCGCGTGTGGCAAACAGAATCTGCACCACCATCGCGCTTTGGTGGCACATCTGCCACAGGCCCACCGCGATCGACAGCGACAGCAGCAACGGCTGGTGCACGACAAAGTGCACGCCCTCCTTGAGGTCGCGCCAGAAGTGCGTGTCTTCGCGTTGTTTGAGGTTTTCGACCACGTGCATGCCGCGCAAAATGCCTACGCTGATGAGCAGCAGCGCCGCATCGGCCAGCAGCGCCAGCGGCGCGCCCACCAGTTTGATCAGGGCACCGGCCAGGCCGGGGCCAGCCACTTCGGCCCCGCTGGAGGCCAGTGCGTTTTTTGCGTGCGCTTCCACCAGGCGCTCGCGCGGCACCACCTGGGTGAGCACGATCTGCGCCGCCGTGCCGCTGGTGACAAAGACGCAGCCAATGGCAAACGATACGCCGTACATGAACCCCATGCTCAGCAACCCCAGCGACCAGCACAGGGGGATGCTGGCCAGGCACAGCGCCACAATGCCTTCGCCCACCACATACACCGGCAACTTACGCACCCGGTCAAGCCATACGCCCGAGGGCAGCGACAGCAGCACAAAGGGCAGGATTTCCATGGTGGTGAGCATGCCCATCTGGGTGGGGCTGGCGCGCAGCAGCACGGCGGCCGTCAGCGGAATCGCCAGCATGGTGATCTGGGCACCAAACGAGCTGATCAGAATCGAGACCCACAGCCGCCGGTACACCGCGTCGCGCAGCAGGTCGCTCTCGCCCAGCGCCAGCCATGCGGGGCGCCAACGGTGCCGCGCACGCGGCAGGGGCGATGGTTCTTCTACAGACATTGATTTGCGAGGGACAGTGACAGGGCGAAGTGATTGCGCGCTTTTTTTTGAAACCCATTCTATTGATCTTTCCAGACTTCACGACAAGAATGCACGCCACTTGTTGTTGACGTCAGACACTGAGCGCCGAGTCACTGCGAGGAGCGAAGTGACGCGGCAGTCCATGGCGGAGAACCACAAATACCTGGATTGCCACGCTGCGCTCGCAATGACAGCCTCTCATCCTCGCAAGGCCGCCACCCGCGTCATCGCGAGGCCGTCAGGCCGTGGCGATCCATGACTTCATGCTTGCATGGACTGCCGCGCATGTGCCTGACCTGAGCACGACGAAGGGGTTGCAGAGAGTCGCCATGATTTATGCAAGCCTCAATGGTCAATCCTCCGCCTTGAGCACTCCCTTAGAATGCCCGCATGTCCTACCTCGTGCTCGCCCGCAAGTACCGTCCGCGCAACTTCACCGAAATGGTGGGGCAGGACCATGTGGTGCAGGCCCTTACCAACGCGCTGGGCACCGGGCGGTTGCACCACGCCTACCTGTTCACCGGAACGCGCGGTGTGGGCAAGACCACGGTGTCGCGCATTCTGGCCAAGTCGCTCAACTGCCAGGGCCCCGACGGCCAGGGCGGAATTACGGCCACGCCGTGCGGTGTGTGCGCGGCGTGTACCGACATCGATAGTGGCCGGTTTGTCGATTACACCGAGCTCGATGCCGCCTCCAACCGGGGCGTGGACGAGGTGCAGGCGCTGCTGGAACAGGCGGTGTACAAGCCGGTGCAGGGCCGCTTCAAGGTGTTCATGATCGACGAAGTGCACATGCTCACCGGGCACGCGTTCAACGCCATGCTCAAGACGCTGGAAGAGCCGCCCGACTACCTGAAATTTGTGCTCGCCACC
>CAIPBW010000085.1 GCA_903863395.1 uncultured beta proteobacterium | reverse complement strand
GGGATACCAAAGACGCCATAGTCCAGGATCAGCAGCCCGGCAAAGGGGGCCAGCACCCACAGCCACTGCTTGCGCGAGCGCGGTGCCGAAAAGTCTGCCGCCTGGTGGCCGCGCGACTTGCGGTGCGTCCAGAACGAATACAGCATCAACGCCAGCACCGTGCAAAACAACGTCAGCGCAATCGCGATGAACAGGTTGTGAACGTGCAGTGTTTCGTGGGCAATCGGGGTCACCGGAGTCGGAAAATTCCAGGAGTAACTGGCCCAGACCGCGCCAAATCCCAGGGCCAAGATGACGCCCAAGACCAATTTCTTCAAGCCTTGCATAAAACTCTGTCCTTATATAACTGGCCTTCGCCTTGCTGCCACCAGCGCCCCGCAGTGTATAGGCATGCAAAAAAATTTCCATCAGGCAAACCCGTAGGCCCTGCCCCCGCAGACCCCGTTGCCGGGTGCCTATTTACCGAATATCGCCCTTACGGTGGGCAACACCATCAAAACCACGATCACGCACGGTGCCAGCGCCCAGCAGATCTCCACCGCCACCGAGCCGTGGAAATTGGACGCCTGCGCATGGCCGCTGTGGTGGTGACGCCACATCGACGCCAGCATGACGACAAACACCACGCCAAACACCAGTAGGCAAACCACCATCAGCACCCAACGCAAGTTCTGCTGCAATTCGCCCACGCCACTGTCCCCAACAAAGAACCGGCGATTCTATCCAGATAATCCGCCGCGTGACTTACCGGCGGCCAGCGTTTGGCGCATTTGTTCCAGGGAAATGCTGCTTTCGCGACCCACGGTGAGGCGCGGCGCGGGCTTGAAGGCGTGGCCATACACCACCTCAAAAGTGAGTTCCAGCCGCCCCTCGGGGCCACCGCGCCGCAGTCCGGCATCGATCTGGCTCTGCAGTTGCGCGTGCCAGCGCCGACCGCGCAGGCCGGCAAAACGTTGTGCGTGCAGGTTGCGCCCCAGGCCGCGCAGTTCGGTCAGCAACGCCTTGGCCGAGCTGAAGGTGAGCGTGATGCGCTCCATGTCCATCACCGGCTCGCCATAGCCCGCGTGCACCAGCATGTCGCCCCAATCGTGCATGTCGGTGAACTCGTGGCACGGCGGCTCCCAGCCCTGGGCGCTGTAGACGCGGCGCAATTCGCGCAAGGTGTCCGGCCCAAGGCAGGAAAACATCAGGAATCCGTCCACCGCCAGCAAATCCAGCCACTGCGCTATCAGCGCCTGCGGATCGGCGTGCATGTGCAGCGCCATATTGGCCCACAGCATCTCCACCTGCTGGGTAGGCGCTGCAAACTGCGGCTGCACGCCGCTCCAGCGCGCGGGCTTCCACCAGGGCGCGGTCCAGGCCTTGCGCAGCGCCTGCGTCTGGATGGCGTCGGTTTCGTGCACATGGCAGATGGCGTGCGGGTAACGCTGCGTCAACAGCGCCTGCGCCTGCATCCCGCCCTGCAACGGTGCCCAGTGCAGCCAACTGGTGGGCTGCTTCACGATGCACTGCAGGCGCTCTTCCATGCGGCGCGCCACCTCCTCGTGCAGCCAGGGCGACTGCGCAGGCAGGTGGTGCGACCAGCGCTTGGCCGCTTGCGGATCGATGGTGGGAGGACGCTCGGTGTTCATAAGCAAAGGGACTGGCGAGTATATTGGTTGCATGTTTCGACGTCTGATCGAAGGACTCTCGCGGCGGCTGCCCAGCCAGTGCGCCGTATGCCACGCCTGGCCTGCGCAGCCGGTGTGCGAGGCCTGCGTCGCCCGGTTTGCGCAACCGGTGTCGCGCTGCCCCACGTGCGCCATCCCGGTGCCCGCCGGGGTGCAGCAATGCGGCGACTGCCTCATTCACCCCCCGCCGCTGGACGCCTGTCTGGCCGCCCTGCCCTACGCCTACCCCTGGTCTGGTTTGCTGGTGGACTTCAAGTTTGCGCAGCACCCCGGCTGGGCGCGCCAGTTCGCCTTGCTGATGCGCAGCGCACCCTGGGTAGAACCGGCCCTGGAAGCGGCCGACGTGCTGCTGCCCATGCCGCTGTCGCTGGAGCGCCTGCGTGAGCGCGGCTACAACCAGGCGCAGGAGCTGGCGCGCGCGCTGGAACCTGCCAAATTGGTCAGCGATGTGCTGCTGCGCATTGCCCACACCCCGGCACAAAGCACGCTCACGCGCAGCGAGCGCCTGCGCAGCGTGCAACACGCCTTTGCCCTGGACCCGCTGCGCCTGGCGTGCGTACGCGGCAAGCGCGTGGTTCTGCTCGACGACGTCATGACCACCGGTGCCACCCTGCACGCCGCTGCGCGCACGCTGCGCCAGGGCGGTGCCGCACACATCACCGCACTGGTACTGGCGCGCACGCCCTGAAGTGCAGCAAGGCAATAATCGGGCATGTTCAACATTGTTCTGGTCGAGCCCGAAATTCCGCCCAACACCGGCAACATCATCCGGCTGGCGGCCAATACCGGCTGCACACTGCACCTGGTGGCACCGCTGGGTTTTTCGATGGATGACAAGCACATGCGCCGCGCGGGTCTGGACTACCACGAGTACGCCACCGTGCGCCACCACGCCGATTGGGACGCGTTTGTACGCACACTGGAAAGCGGCACCGAACGCCTGTTTGCGCTGAGCACGCGCGGCACCGGCCAGGTGCACCAAACTGCCTTTCGGCCCGGCGACTATCTGGTGTTTGGCGCAGAGACGCGCGGCCTGTCAGACGCGGTGCGGGGGCACTTTCCCCCGGAGCGTTGTCTGAAACTACCGATGCGCCCGGGTCAGCGCAGCCTCAACCTGAGCAATGCGGTGGCGGCGGTGGTGTTTGAGGCCTGGCGGCAAAACGACTTTGCCTGAACCGACCCGGCCGAAGTAAACGGCGGCTATGGATACAGCCGGGCAATCGACTCGGCAATGCACACCGGCTTGGCCGCGCCCTCGCGCTGCACGCTCACCTCCCAGGTGATTTGCATGCCGTGGTTGTCGATGGCGTCGCAGGCCAGCAGTTTCATGTGAGCGCGCAAACGGCTGCCCACCGGCACCGGGGCGATGAAGCGAACTTTGTTGAGCCCGTAATTGACGCCCATGCGCACCTGCACAATGGTCAGCGCCGATTCAAAAAAACGCGGCAGCAGCGACAGCGTGAGAAAGCCATGCGCAATGGTGCTGCCAAACGGGCCGCTTTTGGCGCGCTCTTCGTCCACATGAATCCACTGGTGGTCCCCGGTGGCCTGGGCAAAGAGATTGATCTGCTCCTGCGTCACGGTAATCCAGTCGCTGGTGGCGACTTCCTGCCCCACCAGGGGCAGCAGTTCGGAAAGCGTTTGAATTGTTTTCATGGGAAATGTCACGTGGTGTTCACGGGCTAACGCGGCGCGGGTGGTGGTGGCGGATAGTAGGGCGTTGCCCCACCCGGCGCGGGTGGTGGTGGCGGTGCCTGCCGGTATAGCGTGCCCGGAAACTGGTTGCCCTTGGCCAGCATGCAGCGCTCGTACACCACGTCGTACTGTCTGCGTTCGGCCTGGTTTGCTGCGGCGCTGCGGCTCAAACCTGCGGCCGTGCCCAGCACCAACCCGGCCACGGCACCGCTCTGAGCATGGCCCTGGCGGTGACGGGGTCCGGAAAATACCGATCCCAGCGCCGCACCGAGCACCGTGCCAACCACCGCCGAGCCGACCACCGTGCGCGTGCTGTCTTCTTCGTCCACCGATGCTTGCGCCTCCTCGCGGCAGGCTTCGTCTTCGGCGGCAAACAGGTCTGGGGGCTTGCCCGGCGCGTGAACCATGTTCACGCTCGGCGCGGGGGCCGCCGTTGCGCACCCGGCCAGATACAGCAGCACCCAAGCCGCAGCGCCTGCGCGCATCAGCAGCGGGCTCATTGCGGCGGAGCCGGCGGAGTGGCTGGCACCACCTTCCAGCCGCCGGGGCATGTGGGCACATAGGGGTAATAGCTACTGGAAGCCTCACAGTAGTACCAGACTTGGGGCGCAGCCACACTCGGCGCGGGTGCAGGCGCAGGAGCGGGAGCAACGGGCGCACTTTGCTGAATCACCACCACCGGGGGTTGGTAGGGATCAGGATAGGGGTACACCGGCTGCGGATAGAAATACCACAGCCCGCCGATCACCCACCACCAGCCCAGGCGGCCTTCGTGGTGCCCATGGTGCCAGTACCCCTGGCGCCAGCGCACTGCGTCGTGCGACTCAAAATGCCGGATATCACCACCCCAGCCGCGGCCACGGTCATGGTCGCGCTCATGCTCGCGTTCACGCGGTTGCGCCAGCGCTGACAGCGAAACCGCACCCAGCAGCAGGGAAGTCGCCGCCAGCCAAACCATTGAACGACTCATAAAGTGTCACCTCAATCAATCGATGGCTTGCCATCAGCCATCACCGTCAACCTCTAACGCGCCAGATTCCATTTTGTTGACTAACCCTTGGGCGGCGTGCGCCTGGCAATCAGGCAGCGACCACCGCCGGCCTTTTTGGCCCGGTACAGAGCGCGATCTGCCGCGTCGCTGACCTCCTTGTAGCTGCCCTCGCCCTGGCGGTGAAACGCCACCCCCACACAGGCACCGACCTGCACCGTTCGCCCAGCGACCACCATCGGCTCGGAAATACTGGCGATGACCTTGTTGGCCAGGGCCCGGGCATCGCCGCTGGTCTTGGCACCGTTTTGCAGCACCACAAATTCGTCACCCCCGACCCGCGCCACCACATCGTCCTTGCGTACGATGCGGGTCAGGCGCGTGGCCACCTGGCGCAACACCTCGTCGCCCGCTGCATGGCCCAAGGAGTCATTGACTGCCTTGAACCTGTCGAGGTCGATGTAGTGAAATGCAAAGCTCTCCTTGCTCGCACGCCGATCACCCTGGGTGCTATCAAACAGGACCTGCACATGGCGGCGGTTGAACAGGCCCGTCAGTGCATCGGTGACGGCACGGCGGCGCAAGTCTTCCACCACCATTTGCTCCGAGACATCCTGCAAAATGCCGACCCCGATCAAACCTTGGCCGATCGCACGCGCGCGGAATTCAAATTTCAATTCGGCTGGAAACTCCGCCCCGCCGGAGCGCAGGCAGCTAATGCGCAATACACCGCGCGAGGCCGCAACATCGGACGAAAACGCCTGAAGCACGCGCTCACGGTCGCTCGGAGCAACAAATTTCAGGAGTTGCTGCAAATCGGACGGTGCCTGCACCCCCGCAGTGCCGCCAAAGATGACCGAAAACATGTCGTCAAAGCGAAATTGATCATCGTCCAGGTCATATTCCCAGCCGCACACGGACGCGATTTCCTGCACGTGGCGAAAGCGCTGCCCCATGTCAAGGTAGCGCTCCAGCACACGGCGCTGCCGGACGACCGCCCAGATGCGCTCGCCCACCAGGGTCAGGACCGCCACATCGGCAGGAACGTAATCGCTGTCCTTGTTGCCCACGCCCAGCAACAAGCGCACCCTCCCATCCTCCAGCACCGGAACGCCCAGGTGGCGCAGCAGCGGCGAGTGCCCTTCGGGCAGGCCACGCCGGTGCGGCGTCTGGTCGTACAAATTGTGGATGCAGGGCTGCAGCGTACGTGCCGAGTCCGCCCAGATGCCCGCCGAGTCAATCGGATAGTGCCGGTCGTAAGAAGCGGTGCAGTAGTTGCGCGTGTCGCGCGACCACACACCCAACTCAATCGTGTTCTGGTCTTCGTTGAGAAAGTGCAGGTAGCCAATGCGGCTGTGCGTCGCCACCTGCCCGATGTCGATGCCTTCCTGGATGATGTCGCGCTCGGACAATTCCGGGGTGAGACGTTCAAGCTCCCGGTACACCTGCAGCGATAGGCTGGTGATTGACATTGCCCCTCCTCCCTTTTGATCTGATTCTCGCGCACTAAAGGCATCCAACAGGTCCATCATAGCGCCCTACAGCAATGCTTGCGCGTGCTATTCTTTAACCATGTTCAGCCCATCACAAGCCGATGTCCGGCGTTTTTTCTGCTCTGCGTACAGCAAGGCACGCGCCGGACAGGCGCTCGAAGCGATTGAAATCATTGCCAGCCAATGGATGGATGAGCACCCGGAGTACGCCGCCGACTTCGCCGACCTGGACGCCGCCCTGCGCGCCCTGACCGACGCTCCCAGCGCAGGCACCAATGCCTTCTTGCATTTATCCATGCACCTGTCCATCAGCGAGCAATGCAGCATTGATCAGCCGCGTGGCATCCGCCAAGCGGTGGAGTTGCTCACCCACCGGCGCAACTCGCTGCACCTGGCGCACCACGAAGTGATGGAATGCCTGGGCCGGATGCTGCAAGACAGCCAGACCAGCGGCCGCCCACCCGATGGTCCCAGCTACATTGCCTGCGTGCAGCGTCATGCAACGCGGGATTGACGAGAGAGGCGTAGTACAACACCAGGAGGGGAGTCTATGAGACCCAACAGAGGTCACTTTATCGCAGACGCAACTATTGGGATGGGGGTGCTCGCAGTCACGCTGTTGGCAGGTTGCGGCGGTGGCAGTTC
>CAIPBW010000084.1 GCA_903863395.1 uncultured beta proteobacterium | reverse complement strand
GCTTTCTTGGCAGCCTGTGCGATCAAGCGTTCGACGGTGGGAGAAGCTTGCGCGCCCACACCTTGCCAGTAGGTCAGGCGATCTTGCGCCAGACGGATGCTCTCTTCATTGGCGGTCGCAATCGGGTTGTAAAAACCGATGCGCTCAATGAAGCGACCATCGCGGCGTGCACGCTTGTCGGCAACCACAATATTGAAAAACGGGCGAGCTTTTGCACCGCCACGGGCGAGTCGAATGACGACCATGATTTATCCTTTGGGTGGTAGAACTATTAGTCAACCAGGTAATTCAAAGCTTGAGACACGCAACTGACCACCCGGCCAGTGACACTCTGAACAGCCCGCGATTATAACGTTAAGCTAGCACATGCTCAAAATCCGCCCCAGCCAAGCCGCCGACGTAGCGGCCATCACCGCCATTTACACCCACCACGTGCTGCACGGCACCGGCACGTTTGAGGTCGATCCGCCCAGCGTGCAGGACATGGCCTTGCGCCGCGAAGACGTGCTGGCCAAGGCCCTGCCCTACCTGGTGGCCGAGAACGCCAGTGGAGTTGTCGGCTTTGCCTATTGCAACTGGTTCAAGCCGCGCCCGGCCTACCGCTACAGCGCGGAGGACTCGATTTATCTAGCCCCCGGCACCCACGGCCAAGGACTGGGCCGCTTGCTGCTAACGGAGTTAATGGTTCAGGCCGAGCGCGCCGGTGTGAGAAAACTCATTGCCGTGATTGGCGACTCGGCCAACGCAGGCTCCATCGGTGTGCACCGCAGTTGCGGATTTGCCCACGTTGGGAACCTGGGCGCCTGCGGCTGGAAATTTGACCGTTGGCTTGATGTCATTCTGATGGACAAGGCCATCGGGCTGGGCAATAGCACGCCGCCTGGCTAGAACACCTGCAAGCTGATCCAGTAGGCGCTGGCGGCCACAAAGGCGCTCGCGGGAATCGTGAAGATCCAGGCCCAGATGATGGTGCCTGCCACGCCCCATCGCACCGCACTGGCCCGCTGGGTGGAACCCACGCCCACAATGGCACCGGTAATGGTGTGCGTGGTGGAAACCGGCACACCCAGGGCGGTCGCCATGAACAGGGTGATGGCACCTCCGGTTTCGGCGCAGAAGCCGCCCACCGGTTTGAGCTTGGTAATGCGCTGGCCCATGGTCTTGACAATCCGCCAGCCACCAAACATGGTGCCCGCACCAATCGAGGTGTAGCACAGCACGATCACCCAGGAGGGCGGTGCCTTGTCACCGGCAGCCGCGTAGCCAGTGGCCATGAGCAGCATCCAGATGATGCCAATGGTTTTTTGTGCGTCGTTGCCACCGTGCCCCAGGCTGTAGGCACCAGCGGAAACAAGTTGCAAACGGCGGAACCACTTATCCACCCTTGAGGGCCGAGTCCGGCGGAAAATCCAAGCCACCAGCACCATCATCATGGAGCCCAGGGCAAAGCCAAGCAAGGGCGAAACGAAGATGAAGATCACCGTCTTGAGGATGCCGGCGGACACTAGCGTGCTGGTTCCGGATTTGGCAATCACTGCACCGACAATGCCGCCAATCAGGGCGTGCGAAGAACTGCTGGGGATCCCGTAGTACCAGGTGATCACGTTCCACGTAATCGCTCCGATCAAGGCACCAAACACCACATGGGTATCGACCACGCCCGGCACGACAATGCCTTTGCCCACCGTCGCAGCGACGCTGAGTTGGAAGACAAAAATCGCAACCACGTTGAAGAAGGCGGCAAACAGGATCGCCTGCCCCGGCTTGAGCACGCCGGTGGAGACCACGGTGGCAATCGAGTTGGCCGCGTCGTGAAAGCCGTTCATGAAGTCAAACACCAGGGCCAGCGCCACCAGCAGCACCACCACCCACAGCGTTGTTTGCACGTGTTCCATAGTTGCAGTCAGCCCTGGGATTCAGGAATTTTCGAGGACGATGCCCTCAATCACGTTGGCTACGTCTTCGCACTTGTCGGTAATGGTTTCAAGCAACTCGTAAATTGCCTTGAGCTTGATGACTTCGCGCACATCGGGCTCTTCGCGAAACAGCTTGCTCATGGCGGTGCGCATCACGCGGTCGGCGTCGGACTCCAGGCGGTCGATCTCATCGCAAGTCTTGAGTGCGGCCTCGGCGGTGGACTGCTCCGCAATATTGCCCAGCAACATCACCGCGTCGCGCAGGCGCTCGCAGCAACGCACGCTTAGGTCGGTCAGGCGCACGATTTCTTCGGTCATGTGGTGCACGTCGTACAAGGCCATGGTCTCGGCCGAGTCCTGAATCAGGTCGGCAACATCGTCCATGGTGTTGATCAGCGAGTGGATCTGCTCACGGTCGATCGGTGTGATGAAGGTGATGTGGATTGCCTTGTTGACATCGTGCGTCACGCGATCGGCAGCACGCTCGGCGTAATCCACTTCCTGGTTGTACTTGGCGCGCAAGTCGAGGTCACTGTAGTTGGCCACCAGCTTGGAAAACGCCTGCGCTGCTTCAACAATCCGGTCAGCGTGCTGGTTGAACATGTCGAAAAAATTTGCCTCCCGAGGCAACAACTTTCCAAATAGCATGACTGGCTCCTAACCGCTGTATGTGTCAAACACATGACAAAAATATGACTGCGGGCAGTGTAACCGCGCCCGTGATGCAGAGGCCCGCCCACCGCAAATCCATTTTGAAAGGTTCATTGAGGTGGATCATGGAAAGAGTCTTTCAGCGCCCCTATGAAAAAAGCCCTGCGACTTGTGCCGCAGGGCTTGTTGGCATGAGATCAAGCGCACGGGTCGCACCCGCTGGCGTTGACTTGGTAGCGGTGTCTTAGACGCTTGCCGCCGAGGCGGTGTAGTCGCTGAGCTTGTCGAAGTTCAGGTACTGGTACACCTTGCCGCTGGCGGCTGTGAGCACCCCCATGTCGGCCAGATACTCGGCCTTGGTTGGAATGCGTCCCAGCTTGGAGCAGATCGCAGCCAGTTCAGCCGAACCCAGGTAGACGTTGCTGTCCTTGCCAAGCCGGTTGGGGAAGTTGCGGGTCGAAGTGGAGAACACCGTCGCACCCTGCTTGACCTGCGCCTGATTGCCCATGCACAGACTGCAACCGGGCATTTCCATGCGCGCGCCAGCACTGCCGAGCACGCCGTAATGGCCTTCATCGCTGAGCTGCTTGGCGTCCATCTTGGTCGGTGGCGCAATCCACAACCGCACCGGGATATCGCGCTTGCCTTCCATCAGCTTGGAAGCAGCACGGAAGTGCCCGATGTTGGTCATGCAACTGCCGATAAACACTTCATCGATCTTGGTGCCGGCAACTTCGGACAAGGTCTTCACATCGTCCGGGTCATTCGGGCAGGCCAGGATCGGCTCGTGGATATCGGCCAGGTCGATTTCGATCACGGCAGCGTAGTCCGCGTCGGCGTCGCCCTGGAGCAACTGCGGATTCTTCAGCCAGGCTTCCTGCGCAGCGATGCGGCGTGCCAGCGTGCGTGCATCTGAATAGCCATTGGTAATCATCCACTTCATCATGGTGATGTTGCTATTGATGTATTCCTGCACCGGCTCCTTGTTGAGATGCACCGAGCAGCCCGCTGCCGAGCGCTCGGCGGAAGCATCGGACAACTCGAATGCCTGCTCGACCTTGAGGTCGGGCAAACCTTCGATTTCGAGGATGCGGCCCGAGAAGATGTTCTTCTTGCCCTTCTTCTCCACCGTCAGCAGCCCGGCCTTGATGGCGTACAAGGGGATGGCGTTGACCAGATCACGCAGCGTGATGCCGTCTTGCATCTTGCCCTTGAAGCGCACCAGCACCGATTCGGGCATGTCCAGCGGCATCACGCCAGTGGCAGCTGCAAAGGCGACCAAGCCCGAGCCTGCGGGGAAGCTGATGCCAATTGGAAAGCGCGTGTGGCTGTCGCCACCCGTGCCCACGGTGTCGGGCAACAGCAAGCGGTTGAGCCAACTGTGAATCACGCCATCGCCCGGGCGCAGGGCTACGCCACCGCGCGTGCTGATGAAGTCGGGCAGCTCATGGTGCATCTTCACGTCCACCGGCTTGGGGTAAGCGGCTGTGTGGCAGAACGACTGCATCACCAGATCGGCGCTAAAGCCCAGGCAAGCCAGGTCCTTGAGTTCGTCGCGGGTCATGGGGCCGGTGGTGTCCTGCGAACCCACCGAGGTCATCTTGGGTTCGCAATAGGTGCCGGGGCGTACTCCCTGCCCTTCGGGCAAGCCACAGGCACGCCCCACCATCTTTTGCGCCAGGCTAAAGCCCTTCTTGGTGTCCACCGGATTCTGCGGCAGACGAAACAGCGTAGAGGGCTTCAGGCCCAGTGCTTCGCGCGCCTTGGAAGTCAGCCCGCGGCCAACGATCAAGGGGATACGGCCACCGGCGCGTACTTCGTCAAACAGCACATCACTCTTGACGTGGAACGAGGCAATCTCCTTGCCGTCCTTGAACGCCTTGCCGTCGTAGGGACGCAGTTCGACCACGTCGCCCATGTTCATCTGGCTTGCGTCCAACTCGATCGGCAACGCGCCTGCGTCTTCCATGGTGTTGTAGAAAATTGGGGCGATCTTGGAGCCCAGGCAGACGCCGCCAAAGCGCTTGTTGGGCACAAAGGGAATGTCTTCGCCGGTAAACCACAGCACCGAATTGGTCGCCGACTTGCGCGACGAACCTGTTCCCACCACATCGCCCACGTAGGCCACCAGATTGCCGCGTGCGCGCAGGTCCTCGATGAACTTGATCGGGCCGCGCTTGCCGTCTTCCTCGGGCGTAATGCCGTCGCGCTTGTTCTTGAGCATGGCCAGCGCGTGCAGCGGAATGTCGGGGCGGCTCCAGGCGTCGGGCGCGGGCGAGAGGTCGTCGGTATTGGTTTCGCCGGTGACCTTGAAGATGGTCACGGTAATCGACTGGGGCACCTCGGGGCGACTGGTAAACCACTCGGCGTCGGCCCAGCTTTGCAGTACGGCCTTGGCAAAGGTATTGCCCTTGTCGGCCTTTTCCTTGACGTCGTGGAACTGGTCAAACATCAGCAGGGTTTTCTTCAGGCCTTCGGCGGCCTGGGACGCCACAGCCGCGTCGTCGAGCAAATCGACCAGGGGACTGATGTTGTAGCCGCCCAGCATGGTGCCCAGCAGTTCGGTGGCACGCTCGCGCGAGAGCAGGGTGCATTTCTCGCTGCCCTTGGCCAACGCCGCCAGGTAGCTGGCCTTGACTTTGGCCGCATCGTCAACGCCTGCGGGCACGCGGTGCGTGATGAGGTCCACCAGCGTGGCTTCCTCACCCACGGGGGGCGCCTTCAGGAGTTCAATCAACTCGGCGGTCTGCTTGGCAGACAGGGGCAGTGGCGGAATTCCCAGTGCAGCACGCTCGGCCACATGGTCTCGGTAGGTTTGCAACATGGTCATTACTCCTTTTCAACAAATAAACAATGTGTGCCAGTCATGCAGGATGCACAGGATCAGCGCAGCGGGGAAGCCGCGTTACCTGTCGCCCCTGCGCTAATGAATGGCGCCTGAAAAATAGTCCCGGGCAGCATCCGGCATGGCACACCCGGTCTGATGCGCCCGCTCCAGCACCTGCCAAAAATAGCGAAAACTCGCACGGTCATGCAGTTGGCCGTTCACCGCAATCGGTGCCCATCCCTGCTCCTGGGCGCGCACCACAATCGCCGTTGCCAACTCGACTTCGTCACTGGTGGGCGAAAACGCCTCCAGAATGGGCCGGATCTGATCGGGGTGGATGCTCCACATGCGCGTGTAGCCAAACTCGGCGGCAGCCACGCGGGCCGCGCGCTTGAGCGCCACCGTATCACGAAACTCGGTGACCACACAGTGCGCAGGCACTTTTCCAAAGGCGTGGCACGCGCTAGAAATTTCCGCCTTGGCACGCGCCACCAGCGGATGGTGAAACTGGTCCATTGAAACGTTATCGCCCTGGGCACGCACACCCATGGCAGCAGCCGGTATGGCACCCCCATGGGCAGAAACAAAATCCATCAGCCCAAAACTGATCGATTGCACGCGCGCGTGCGCTGCGATGTCAAACACGCGCTGCACCGCGGCGGGCGATTCGATCAGCACATGCAGCGGCAGCGCTGTGGCGCGATCTGCGGCGTAGGCATCAATAACCCGCACGGCGTGCTCGATATCGTCAACCGACTCGACCTTGGGAATCATCACGTAGCTAAGTGCCTCGGCGGCACCGCCAACCACGATCGCAACGTCCGACGCAAACGCTGGGTGGGTGGCGGCATGCAGGCGCGCACCCACGCGCCGCTGCACGCCGCTGGCCAACACATCGGGGGCATTAAACGCCTGATTGGCCAAAGCGCACACGGTATGGGCCTGGTCGACTTCAGCCCCCACCGGGGCACCGTCTTCGCAGTCTAGCGTGACGTCAAATACACAGGCACCAAACTCCTGCATCATCTCGGCCTGCAATTGCAAGCTTTTGACCATGCGTTGTTCGGTGCCACTGTAGTGGTCGCACACGGGCAGCACCAAGCTTGCTCCCTGGGGGCCGAGCAATGCAAGCCGTGGGTGAAGCGGCGCGAGCGCGCCGCCCCCTGCTGGTGCGGTGCCGTCGTCTAAAGAGGCAATACGAGGGTGAGACGGCACAGCGCTGCGCACGAACTAGGCTGACTTACAGCAGGTGAGCGACGCCAGCCTGTTCTTCCTGCAGTTCCTTGAGCGTCTTGTTGATGCATTCTTGGCTGAAAGCATCCACTGGCAGGCCTTCGACCACCTTGTATTCGCCACCTTCGCAGGTCACCGGGTAGCCGAACATGGTTTCCTTGGGGATGCCATAGTGGCCATCCGAAGGAATGCCCATCGTGACCCACTTGCCGCCGGTGCCCAGCGCCCAGTCGTGCATATGGTCAATCGCAGCGTTGGCGGCAGAAGCTGCCGACGACACGCCGCGCGCTGCAATGATGGCAGCACCGCGCTTGCCAACGGTGGGCAGGAAAGTGTTGACGTTCCATTCGTGGTCATTGATCATGTCCTTGACGCTGGCACCGCCCACGGTGGCGAAGCGGTAGTCGGCATACATGGTGGGCGAGTGGTTGCCCCACACGGCCATTTTTTCAATGTCGGCCACGGCCTTGCCGGTCTTGGCGGACAACTGGCTCAGCGCACGGTTGTGGTCCAGACGCAGCATGGCGGTGAAGTTCTTGCTTGGCAGGTCGGGTGCGCTCTTCATGGCGATGTAGGCGTTGGTGTTGGCCGGGTTGCCCACCACCAGCACCTTGACGTTGCGGCTGGCCACGGCGTTCAAGGCCTTGCCCTGTGCGGTAAAGATGGCAGCGTTGGCGGCCAGCAGGTCGGCACGCTCCATGCCGGGGCCGCGCGGACGTGCACCCACCAGCAAAGCGTAGTCGACATCCTTGAATGCAGCCATCGGGTCGCTATGGCCTTCCATGCCCACCAGCAGCGGGAATGCGCAGTCTTGCAACTCCATCATCACGCCTTGCATGGCTTGTTGCGCCTTGTCCACGGGCACTTCGAGCAAGCTCAGGACCACGGGCTGGTCTTTGCCCAGCATTTCGCCCGAGGCGATACGAAACAAAATGGCGTATCCGATTTGTCCAGCTGCTCCAGTGACGGCAACGCGAACGGGTTTCTTGCTCATGGTAAGTACTCCAGGAAGTGATGAAAAAAACGGTTACCACCGAACTCTCACACAAACAAACCAGGCTCGGCAGAATGCCCGTGAGTTTACTCCCGAAAACAAAGCGCGGTCAATTTGTCTTATGTCTTATATAAGATATGATTGCCACCTATTCGAGACTGACTCGAAGCTGACTTTTCAAGGCCATCCCATGAGCGCAATGTCTGCCCTGACCAGCGATAGTGCAACCCCTGCCAACGCGGGCACCAGCCCGGTTGCGGCGGTACTGTCCGCGCCAGCCTTCAGTCCGCTGTACCAGCAGATCAAGGCCCTGATGCTGCAAAGTTTGCAGTCCGGCGAATGGAAGCCCAGCTCCGCCATCCCCAGCGAAATGGACCTGGCCGGGCGCTTCAAGGTCAGCCAGGGCACGGTGCGCAAGGCGATTGACGAACTTGCTGCCGAAAACCTGCTGGTGCGCCGCCAGGGCAAGGGCACTTTTGTGGCCACCCACGCCGAGCACCAGGTCCAGTACCGCTTTCTCAAACTCTTTCCCGACGATGGCGACCCCAGCAGCGAGGGCCCCGCCCAGCGCCGCATCGTGGACTGCAAACGCAGCCGCGCCAGCACCGAAGTGGCGCGCGCCCTGGCCATCCGCGCGGGCGACGCCGTGCTGCAGGTGCGCCGGGTTTTATCGTTCGCCACGGTCCCCACCATCCTCGAAGACATCTGGCTGCCCGCCACCCCGTTCAAAGGGCTCACGGCCGAGCGTCTGACCGACTACGACGGCCCGATGTACGCCCTGTTTGAAACCGAGTTTGGCGTTCGCATGGTGCGTGCCGAAGAGAAAATCCGCGCCGTGCTGCCCGACGCGCAGCAGTGCGCCCTGCTCAAGACCAAGCCGACCACGCCGCTACTAAGCGTGGAACGCATTGCCTACACCTACAACGACGCTCCGATGGAAGTGCGTCGCGGTCTGTACCTGACCGAAAGACACTACTACCGCAACGCGCTCAATTAATTGGCTACAGTTGCGCCTCTGCCCTGCGTATTGAAAGTCAGTTGTCAGCCGGTTGCGGTGCAATAGAATCCCGCCGGTGTCCAGGGTGCCAGTAGTGGCACCGCCATCTCTTTGAAAGTTCTTCCATGACCGAACCGAGTTCCAACATTCGTCCCAAACGACCCGAATTCCGCAACATCAACGCCTTTGCCGATCTTCCCGGCTACCGCTGGCCGCTGGCATCGGTGGCATCGGGCATGCACCGCATCAGCGGTGCCATCATGTTCTTGCTGATGCCGTTCATCATCTGGATGTTCGACACCTCGCTGAGTTCCGAAATATCGTTTGCCCGCTTCACCTCGGCCTTCGCGCACGGCATCGGCTTTGTGCCCGGCATGCTGGTCAAACTGGTGGCGCTGGGGCTGATCTGGGCCTACCTGCACCACTTTGCAGCCGGCGTGCGCCACATCTGGATGGACATCAACCACACCGTCAGCAAGGAAATCGGCCACTCCACCGCCCTGGCAACCATGGCCTTCAGTTTTGGCCTGACCGCCATCCTGGGTGCCAAGCTGTTTGGCTTGTACTAAATCTCACCAACCGATCAGGAACACTTTTATGTCTGTGAACTATGGATCCAAGCGCATCGTTGTCGGTGCGCACTACGGCCTGCGCGACTGGCTCGCGCAGCGCGCCACCGGCGTCTTGATGGCGCTCTTTACCGTGGTGGTACTGGCCCAG
>CAIPBW010000083.1 GCA_903863395.1 uncultured beta proteobacterium | reverse complement strand
GCAGGTGTGACGCAGGCGTTTAGGCCACCGGGTGCCACCGAGAAGTATGGGCTGGTTCGCTACTACGATCGCCAGGGTGCCAATCCGCTGACCTATGCCGCCATGAGCGGCAACGTGGGGTCGGAACATATCCAGTCCAGCGAGTTGGGCTACTACCTCAATCTTGCGGCGTACAAGCTCAGTGCCGATGTGCGCGTGTTTCATGAGCAGATCCGCGACGGCATTTATTGTTCGGTGGATCTGCCCTATGACTGCACCAACAAGGACGACTACTCTATCAAGGGGCTCGAATACCAGGTGCAATGGAAGGCCGGTGCCGCGACCCAGGTGTTCTGGAGCCAGACCTGGACGGATATTTCAGGTTTGCCGGTCGTGTTGCCCCTGTCTTCCAACCTGCAGCGACACCAGTTTTACGTGATGACTGCGGCACCATCGAGTGCCGGGTCGTTGGCCGTCATGCACACCTTTGCTTCTGGCGTCAGTCTGACGTTGACACATAACTTTGCGTCCGATGGGGGAGCGCACTCTGGGGAAAATCGGGGTGAGTTGCACGCGACGCAGCGCACCGACCTTCGATTGGCCAAGGCCATGCAATGGGGTAGAACCCGCGGCGAAATTGCGCTCACGGTGCAAAACCTCGATCTACCCTACCAGGACGGAAGCGCCAGCTTCTATTTCGATCGGCGTGCCTTTGTGACCTTGCAACTCGAAAACTAAGGGCCGAGGCGTGATTCTTGCACCGCGTCGTTTGTTGGCCATCTGGCTGCTGTGCTGTTGCGCGTGTCTGGCGCATGCGGCCAGCGCGGTCATCGTCCTGGCCGACGTCAGTGCGCCCTATGTTGAGGCCGCCGACGCAGTGACCGGACAACTACAGCAAGCTGGTGTTGCGCCGTCGGAAATCGTGCGTCTGGGTGCTTCCGAGCTTGCGGGCTTGGGTGCCGCCGAGCTTGCCAGCACCAAGGTCTGGTTGGCGCTGGGCACCGAGAGTTTGCGCCAGACGTTGGCCAAAGGCGCTCGCTCGCCGGTGCTCGCAGCCATGCTGCCGCGTGCGGCGTACCAGCGCGTGTTACTGGAGCGGGGCGACGGGGTGACGGTGCCCACCACAGCGCTGTACCTGGACCAACCTTTTGCGCGGCAACTCAGCATGTTGCATTTGGCACTGCCAGACGCCCGGCGCGTCGGGGTGCTGTGGGGCGAGGAGTCCAAAGCACGGCAGCCGGGCTTGCAGGCGGCAGCCAGTGCCCATTCACTGGAATTGTCCAGCGCAGTAGTAGCCAACGATGCGGCCTTGTTTGGAGCGCTCAAGAACGTGTTGGAGCGCAGTGATGTCCTGCTCGCCGTGCCCGACCCCCGTGTTTTCAATGGCGCGACCTTGCCCAATATTTTGTTGACGACCTACCGTGCCCGTGTTCCGGTACTGGCGTTCTCGCCCACGTATGTCAAGGCCGGTGCCTTGCTCTCGCTGCACACCACGCCGGTACAGGTGGGGCGGCAGGCGGGTGCGCTGGCACTGTCTGTGTTGCAGGGTGCAGTGGTGCCGCCAGCGCAGTATCCGGCCGAATTCAGTGTGACCGTTAATGCCCATGTTGCCCGCTCGCTGGGCTTGAGTCTGGACGCCACCATGCTGGAGCAGCGCCTGCGCGCCTTGGAGCAACGACCATGATGTTTGGAACCTTGCGTGCGCGCTTGCTGCTGGCGGTATTGTTGCCGGTGGCGTTGGTGGCGTTGGCGTTGGCGTTGCTGTACTGGCATTCGCGCTCAGATGATGCAAGCCTGGCCCACGCCAGCAACGCACGCCTGTTGCTGCGCCAGGTGGCGATGGCCAGCGAGTACGGCTTGTTTTCCGGCAACCTCGACGGGCTGCAAGGCGTGGTCAACGCGGTGCAGAGCGAAGCCGGAGTCAGCGCGGCGGCGGTGTTTGATAGCAATGGCGCTCTGCTGGTGCACGCCGGTGTGCTCCCGTCCTTGAGTTTCAAGGAGATCGTCCACGAAGACCGTGTGACCCAGCAGCGCCAACAAGGGGTGGACCTGGTGTACCAGGCGATTACCCCTGGGCAGGTGGAGCTTGGGGATGTTTATGAACAAGGTTCCGTTAGCCACCTGGCTCCAACCCCAGCGCTGGGTTACGCGGTGGTGGCCATGTCGCGCCAGGGCTTCTTGCAGCGCCAGCGTGAACTGATCTATTTTTCACTGGCATTGGGTTTGCTTGCGCTGACGTTGGGCGGCTTGCTGGCCTTGCGATTGAGTCAGGGTTTGGTGCGTCCGATGTTGCGGGTAGCCGACATGATCGAGCGGGTTGGGAGAGGCGAACTCACGGCGCGCCTGGAAGTTGACCCGAACGATCCGCTGCGTGGTGTGCAGCGCAGCCTCAACAGCATGGCGCAGAGCTTGGGCGCAGGACGCGACGAACTCGAGCAGCGGGTGCAGGACGCGACCCATGAGCTGCTCCTGAAAAAGATTGAGGCCGAAGCGGCAACACTGGCCAAGTCGCGCTTCCTGGCGGCTGCCAGCCATGACCTGCGCCAACCCACCCACGCCTTGGGCCTGTTTGTGGAGCGTCTGGGACAACTGCCGCTGGATGGACAGGCGCGCCATCTGGTGCAGCAGTTGGAGGCAGTCACACACGCGTCGCAGGATTTGCTCGACGGCCTGCTTGACATCTCCATGCTCGACGCGGGCGTGGTGCCGGTGCACGTGGGGACTTTCGGACTGCAGCAGGTGATGGAGACGGTGCAGTCCTCGCTGGCACCGCTGGCGGCAGCCAAGGGATTGCGTTTGCGCGTGCGTTCCACGCCGCTGTGGACACGCACCGATCCGGCGATTCTGCGGCGCATGGTAATGAATCTGGTGCACAACGCCGTGCGCTACACCGAGCGTGGGTCCGTGCTGGTGGCGTGCCGCAGCACCGATGCTGGCAGGCGTGTCAGTATCGAAGTGTGGGACAGTGGCATCGGCATCGCGCCAGATCAAAAGTCCGAAATATTCAAGGAGTTCTACCAGATTGGCAATCCGGCGCGTGCGCGTGAGCGTGGCACCGGGCTGGGTCTGAACATAGTTCAGCGCAACGCGCAATTGCTGGGTCTGGGCGTGTCGGTGCAGTCGGAGTTAGGGCGCGGGTCGCGCTTTGCCATTGTGGTTCCGTCAGTGCGGGCGCAGGAGCAGGCACCGCCTGGCGTAGCCGACGTGCCGCCGGTGCTCGATGGCGGCGGTTTGCACGTGATGGTCATTGATGACGACGATCTGGCGCGTGAGGCCATAGTCATGTTGCTCAATATGTGGGGCTATACCGTGACTGCAGCGCGTAGCGCGTTGCACGCACGGGAGTTGGTGCAAAAAGGCGTACGGCCCGCGCTGGTGCTGAGTGACTATCGACTGGGCGAGTCGGGCGACGGTTTCCAGGCGATTGCAGGTGTGCGCGCCTTGCTGGATGAGGATATTCCCGCGTGTCTGATCAGTGGCGATACCGACGCGACGCTGGTGCAGCAGGCACAGAGCCGGGGCTTGACCTTGTTGCTCAAACCAGTGCGCCCGGCCAAGCTGCGCAGCCTGGTGCGGCGCATGGCGCAGTCGACTACGTCGGCAAATGTGGTGGACGTGGTTTCAGGCGACGCTTTGGGCTAGCGCGGGGTAACCCTGGCGCGCAGCCTCCAGCACGGCCAAGGTCCGGTTGGGCACCTTGAAGTGCCGCAGGAT
>CAIPBW010000082.1 GCA_903863395.1 uncultured beta proteobacterium | reverse complement strand
TTCGTCACTGCGAGCGCAGCGCGGCAGTCCATGCAGACAGGAAGACATGGATTGCTTCACTTCGTTCGCAATGACAGCCACACTTCCTCTCGTCATCGCGAGGCCGTCAGGCCGTGGCGATCCATGACTGCATGGATTGCTTCACTTCGTTCGCAATGACGCGGGGGATAGTTGTTCGCAGTGATGGATGGATTGCCGGACTCCGCACTACTTGCTGCGCGCCTTCATGGCGCGTTCGACTTCGCGCTTGCCTTCGCGGTCCTTGATGGTGTCGCGCTTGTCGTGCTCGGCCTTGCCTTTGGCTAGCGCCACTTCGCATTTGACCTTGCCATTTTTCCAGTGCAGGTTGATGGGCACCAGGGTGTAGCCCTTTTGCTCGACCTTGCCGATCAGGCGCTGGATCTGCTCCTTGTGCATCAGCAGCTTGCGGGTGCGCACATGGTCGGGCGTGATGTGGGTTGACGCGGTGTGCAGCGGGTTGATCTGCAAGCCAATGATGAACAACTCGCCATTGCGGACCACCACATAGCCGTCGGTGAGTTGCACCTTGCCTTCGCGCAGCGATTTAACCTCCCAGCCTTCCAGCACCAGACCGGCCTCAAAGCGTTCCTCAAAGAAATAGTTGAACGCCGCCTTCTTGTTATCGGCGATGCGCGGTGCGGTTTCGGGTTTTTTGGCCATAAGACTCAAATGGGGAAGACAGACGGAATAGAAAGCGTGCTTGTGGGCTTGACTACAATCCCGCGCAGACCCCCATTCTATGAAAACCGTCCACAAGTCCGTTCTGATCTGGTACAGCCCCCACGAAATGTATGTGCTGGTGACCGATGTCAACCGCTATTCCGAGTTTCTTCCGTGGTGCGACCAGGCTCGGGTAGTGCAGGAGCACGACGACGGCATGACCGCCGAGATGGGCATTTTGTTCAGCGGCGTGCGCCAGACGTTTTCCACACGCAACGTGCACACCCCCGACCGCTGTGTGGACATGAAACTGCTCAACGGCCCGTTCTCGCGGCTCGACGGCCAGTGGCATTTCACGCCGCTGGGCGACGGCTCGCAACGCGCGTGCAAAGTGGAGCTCTCGCTCAACTACGGCTTTGACAGCGCCACCCTGGCCAAACTGGTGGGCCCGGTGTTTGACAGAATAGCCGCCACCATGGTCGAGGCTTTCGTCAAGCGCGCGCAGCAAGTCTATGGCGACTGAAAGCGTGATCTCGGTCACGCTGGTTTATTCACCGGCGGCGCGCACGATACGCGAAGCTAACATGGCGCTGCCGGTTGGCACTACGGTGGCCCAGGCATTGCAGGCCAGCGGCTGGCTGGCCGACTTGTCGCCCGCCGAGGTCAAGACGCTGGAGGTGGGCATCTGGGGGCGCAAGGTGGTGCTCTCGCACGTGCTGCGCACCGATGACCGGCTGGAACTGTACCGCCCCCTCATGGTGGACCCCAAGGTGGCGCGGCGCGAGCGCTTTACGCGCCAGGGTGCCAAATCCGCCGGTTTGTTTGCCAAACGCCGCGCTGGGGCCAAGCCGGGTTACTGAGCGCAGTCGGCGGCAATGATCGCGGCCAGTCGCCGGCCTTCGGCTTCGCGCGCGGCATCGTCCATGAACTCGCGTTCTCCAGCCGCGTTAACGCGCCCGATACGCACCCCCGAGTCGAGCGAGGCCTTGGCCTGCCGGGCGCGGCTGCAGTTCTCTTGCTTGGCGTGGGCGTTGCGCTCGTCTTCAGCCTTCTTTTTGGCGGCCTCGGCCTCGGCCACCTGCTTTTTGCGCGCCTCCAGGTCTTTGTCCACACCGCTGGGCTTGGGTGGCGTGGGCGCTGGCGCCGCGTCACCTGCATCGGCCGGTGCCGCAGCGGCATTGGCCGGTATCCGAACTGCGGAGCGCGTAATGATGTTCTGGTCCGGGATGTCGCTGGGCGGTGCCCGGTCGCTAAACACCCGGCGTCCGTCCTTGTCAATCCACTGCCACTGGGCGGAAGCGGCCACGCTGAACCCAACCAACACCAGCGCCATAACAGTTTTGAGCATCTTCATGGCGTCAGTGTAGCGTCCTGACGCATTTGGCGCTGGTCTCGACCTGGGCTATCCCCAGCGCCTCGACGGGTTAATTGTGGCGTCACTTGTGGGCCGACTTGGGGGCGCGGCAGGTACAATTTGCGCTTTTGGAGTTTTGACATGCGCCTTCTTGGCAAAGCGCTCACCTTCGACGATGTGTTGTTGGTGCCAGCGTACTCCCAGGTCCTGCCCAAGGACACATCTCTCGCCACCCGCTTTTCCCGCAATATTGCACTGAATCTGCCACTTGTGTCGGCCGCCATGGACACGGTCACCGAGGCGCGCCTGGCGATTGCCATTGCCCAGGAGGGCGGGATTGGAATAGTTCACAAGAACCTCAGTGCCAAGGAGCAGGCGGCCCAGGTGTCCAAGGTCAAGCGCTACGAGTCGGGCGTGCTGCGCGACCCGGTGGTCATCACCCCCGAGCACACAGTGCGCCAGGTGATGGCTTTGAGCGAACAGCTTGGCGTGTCGGGCTTTCCGGTGTGCGACGGCGGCAAGGTGGTGGGCATCGTCACGGGGCGTGACCTGCGCTTTGAAACCCGCTACGACCTGCCGGTACGCCTGATCATGACGCCCAAGGAGCGGCTCATTACCGTGCCCGACGGCACCACCATCGAGCAGGCCAAGGTGCTGCTTAACCAGTACAAAATCGAGCGCCTGCTGGTGATCAACGATGCGTTTGAACTCAAGGGCCTGATCACGGTGAAGGACATCACCAAGCAAACCAGCTTCCCCAGTGCCGCGCGCGATGCCCTGGGCAAACTGCGCGTGGGCGCGGCCGTGGGTGTGGGCGAGGGCACCGAAGAGCGCGTCGAAGCACTGGTGCGCGCCGGCGTGGACGCCATCGTGGTGGACACGGCGCACGGCCACAGCCATGGCGTGATCGAGCGTGTGCGCTGGGTCAAGAAGAACTATCCGCAGGTGGATGTGGTTGGCGGCAACATTGCCACCGGCGCGGCGGCGCTGGCGCTGGTGGAAGCCGGTGCCGACGCGGTCAAAGTGGGCATTGGCCCGGGCTCGATCTGCACCACCCGTATCGTGGCCGGTGTGGGCGTGCCGCAGATCATGGCGATAGATAGCGTGGCGACCGCGCTGCGCGGAACCGGTGTGCCGTTGATTGCTGATGGCGGCATCCGCTACAGCGGCGACATTGCCAAGGCGCTCGCGGCAGGTGCCAGCTCGGTCATGATGGGCGGCATGTTTGCCGGTACCGAAGAGGCGCCGGGCGAAGTGATTCTGTTCCAGGGCCGCAGCTACAAGAGCTACCGTGGCATGGGCTCCATCGGTGCCATGCAGCAAGGCAGCGCCGACCGCTACTTCCAGGAGTCGAGCACCGGCAACCCCAACGCCGACAAGCTCGTGCCCGAAGGCATTGAAGGGCGCGTGCCGTACAAGGGCTCGATGGTGGCCATCGTCTACCAGATGGCCGGCGGCATCCGTGCCAGCATGGGCTACTGCGGCTGCCCCACCATCGCGCAGATGCAGGAGAAAGCCGAGTTTGTGGAAATCACCACCGCCGGCATCCGCGAAAGCCACGTGCACGATGTCCAGATCACCAAAGAGGCGCCTAACTACCGGGCGGAATGACGGATTGCTCATGCACCAAAAAATTCTCATCCTCGATTTCGGTTCACAAGTCACGCAACTGATTGCGCGCCGGGTGCGCGAAGCGCATGTTTTTTGCGAGGTTCATCCCTGCGACGTGAGCGAAGACTGGCTGCATGCCTATGCGCGTGATGGTCAGCTCAAGGGCATCATCTTGTCGGGCAGCCATGCCAGCGTCTATGAGGACACCACCGACAAAGCGCCGCAGGCGGTGTTTGAACTGGGCGTGCCGGTGCTCGGTATTTGCTACGGCATGCAGACGATGGCGCATCAGCTTGGCGGCTTGGTGACCAGCGGGCACACACGCGAATTTGGCCACGCCGACGTGCGCGCGCACGGCCACACGCAACTGCTCGACGGCATTCAGGACTACGCCACCCCCATGGGACACGGCATGCTGCAGGTGTGGATGAGCCACGGCGACAAAGTGACCGAGTTGCCACCGGGCTTCAAGCTCATGGCCAGCACCGACAGTTGCCCGATTGCCGGCATGGCCGACGAAGAGCGGCGCTTCTACGGCGTGCAGTTCCACCCCGAGGTGACGCACACGGCACGCGGCGCGGCAATTCTGGAACGCTTTGTGCTCGACATCTGCGGCACCCGCGCCGACTGGATCATGGGCGACTACATCGAAGAAGCCGTGTGCCACATCCGCGAGCAAGTGGGTAGCGAAGAAGTCATTCTGGGCCTCTCGGGCGGTGTGGATTCCTCAGTGGCGGCAGCGCTCATTCACCGTGCCATTGGCGACCAGCTTACCTGCGTATTTGTGGACCACGGCCTGCTGCGCCTGAACGAAGGCGACATGGTGATGGACATGTTTGTTGGCAAGCTCCACGCCAAGGTGGTGCGGGTGGACGCCAGCGACCAGTTTTTGGGGCAGCTTGCCGGTGTGAGCGAGCCCGAAGCCAAGCGCAAGATCATCGGGCGCGAGTTTGTGGAAGTGTTCAAGGCCGAGGCGCTGCGCCTCAAGAACGACCAGGCGCGCCACGTGGCCTGGCTGGCGCAAGGCACGATTTACCCGGACGTGATCGAGTCCGGCGGGGCCAAGACCAAGAAGGCCGTCACCATCAAGAGCCACCACAACGTGGGCGGCCTGCCCGAGCAGCTTGGCCTCAAATTGCTGGAGCCGCTGCGCGAACTGTTCAAGGACGAAGTGCGCGAACTCGGCGTGGCGCTGGGCCTGCCGCACAACATGGTGTACCGCCACCCGTTCCCCGGCCCGGGCCTGGGCGTGCGCATCCTGGGTGAGGTAAAAAAGGAATACGCAGACCTGCTGCGCCGCGCTGACGCCATCTTTATCGAAGAGTTGCACAACTTCCGCGACGACGCCACCGGCAAGACCTGGTACGAACTCACCAGCCAGGCGTTTACCGTGTTTCTGCCGGTCAAGAGCGTGGGCGTGATGGGCGACGGCCGCACCTACGACTACGTGGTGGCC
>CAIPBW010000081.1 GCA_903863395.1 uncultured beta proteobacterium | reverse complement strand
CGTCCGCGCTGCGCAAAATGCCACCTGCGGCGTACACCGATTTGCCGTCCACAGCGAGCGCACGCACGCTGAAGTCCGGCGGCAGACTGGGCATCAATTCAGCGTCGATCGAGAACGCCGGTTGGTCCAACAGCGAGAGCACCACCAGACCGCCTCCGGAGAGTCGGTGGATGGTTCCAGCTTCATCCAGGGTGGTCGCATCGCGCCCGGCGTACACCGCCTGGGCACCCACGGCCAGCGCCTTGACGTCAAAGAAATTACCCACGGCGTTCCAGGTCCGATCGGACTCGCGCAGGGCAAACACTCCGGCATTGGTTGCGGCGTAGAGCACCTTGTGCGTGGCATCAGCAGCCAACACACGCACGCGGCCAATCGAGGTGCTGAAGTAGTAGTCGCTGGTCAAGCCGGTGGGCTGCCAGGTGGCACCGCCGTCGCTGCTCTTGAGCACATCGCCATAACTGGGGCGGCCCACCGATTCGGCCACCGCGTACCAATTGGCACCCAGCAGCGCCACGTCGCTCACGCTGACGTTGTCCAGGCGCTGGCTGGGGCTCTGCACGGTGGCTGCACCATTGCGTGGCGTGGGGGTGATCGGATTAAGCCACTTGGCCACATCGCTCAGGATGTTGCTGTAAACGCCATACTCGGTCGCCCAGAGCAGCAGGTCAGAACCCGCCACGCTTACGGGCAACGCCGTATTGACATGGCTGGTCATCGGAAATGCGGGGCCGGGCAGCAGATTGGGCAGCGCAGACGCCTGCTCATCAAAAGCCGACGAAATAAATCCGCCCGAGTCGGTGGCCAGGGTCAGTACCCACAGGCTTGGCGCAGAACCCACCTTGACCAGTGCCAAGGCGTTGCAGCTAGTAGGCACGTCCGCGCTGGCAAAAGTCAACGGCAACCAGTTGACAACCGTATTGCCCACTGACACATCGCCCTGGTACACCGTTCCATCCTGCGTGCAGACAAAGGCCCAAGGGCCCACGCCGGAGGCAATCGCCACCACCGGGCTGGCGAGCACTCCCTGCTCCAAAGCGGACTCACTGCTAACCAGGCTGCCGGTGCTGGCATCCGTCAGGTACACCGCGCTCGTGGTGCCAACGGCAAGCGCACCGTTGATTTGGCCCAGCGCAGCCACACTGCCGCCGCCCGGAACACTGAGCGTTTTCCAGACAGGCCCTGGCCCGGCGGTCTTGGTGGACCAGACCTGCGCCCCGCACGGGGCTGCTGCCAGCAGGCTATCGCCCACACGGGCCAGCAGGGTGAAGTCGCACGCGCTGGGCGCAATCGTGAGCGCAGACCAGCGTGGCACCGCGCCCGCAGGGCTGACATAGACGCCGCCCTCCATGGCCGCATAGACAAAGTTGCCCATGCTTGCCAGGGCGTAGACATGGCGGCTTGCCTGGGTCGGGATGCCTGCGTTGGCCATGGCCCAGGTGGCACCCAGATCGGTGCTGACGTACACGCCATTGGAGTCGCTACCCGCGTACAGCGTGCGACTCGCAACCGGGTCTGACAGCAAGGTGGTCACACCGCCACCGGCCGGGCCGACTGCCGCCCAGTTGGGCACCAACTGCGCCCAGGCCGGTGTGGCCGCCGCGCCCAGAGCGACGAGCAACCAGCCCAGCAGGCGTTTGAAGATATTCATTGCGTTGACTCCTGCTTGCATTGTTCAAAACGCATACCACGGACCGTTCTCGGCACCGGCTTGCTGCCAGATCGAAAGATAGGTGCGCCGTCCGTAGAAAAACGGAAGGCCCCAGGAAAACGAAGGGCCGCTTGCTGCAGCCGCCGTATAGGTTCCGGCCAACAGGGGAAAGGCCGTGTTGGTGGTGGAAAACAAGGAGTCGGCATTGCCCACATCAAAAGCCACCGTAGTCTTGTTCTGCGCGGGGTTATCCCCATCCGAGAGCACCGCCGACAAGTGCAACAGGTCTTTGGGACAGAACCAGGTGGAGCCCAAGCAGTTGGTGATACCGGTGTCGGTAAAGAACAAAGCGTTGGTTCCGGTGTCGAGGTAGCTGTTGGCAATCGTCGCGCCGTTGAACTGCGTGGTGACATTGAGGTAGGACGCAAAGTTGTTTTGCCAATCTACCCCCAGGTTGACGCGCCGCGCGGTGGCGGCCAACTGGTTGTTGCTCGAAGCACTGGAGCTGGAGGTGTTGATGCCAAATATCAGTTCGCCATACACCTTGGAAGCACCCAGCCCGTCAACCGCAGGCAAGGTAAGTACAACGCCGTTGTTGTGTTGAGGCAGTGCCGCCACCGGATTGAAGACCTGGAAGTTGGCCGGAATTGCCGCAGCTTGGCAGTTCACCGTGCTGATCGCATCCTGAGGGCAGGCCCAGTACTGGACGTAGGAGTTGCTGTAGTCGCCCAGCACACAGATGTGCCCGCAGTCGAGCGTGACGCTGCCAATGCCCAGTATCCCATTGGAGCCCAGCGTACTGGCCGAGCTAAGGATCTTTTCATCGGCTGCATCAGTGCAATCCTGCGGCACCGCTGGCAAGGCCGCTGCGTCGTCCTGAATCAATTGAATCGGAATGCGCGTGGCCAATTGCTTGCCCAAGCCCACATCGGCCACCTTGTTGGGCCCCCACAGGCCGCCAATGACAAACGGATAGCATTCGTGCGCCACGATCGGTCTGCCGTTGACGGCGTCGGTTGCGAGTTCGACAGAAGGTAAATTCAAGGCCTTGACCTTGCTCGCGAGCACGCGCAACCCCACGGAACCGGTGTCCACCTGGATGTGGTCGATAGTCTGGCAGTTGAAGCTGCTGCCGGGCTCGCACACCGTGACGGTGGCGTACAGGATGTTGGCCTGGGCGAGCGAGAAACCG
>CAIPBW010000080.1 GCA_903863395.1 uncultured beta proteobacterium | reverse complement strand
GAAACTTCAGGCGACTGGAGCCGGGCGATGGTGCGTGCGACGAGGCACAACGCATCGCAGTCGTCTGTGTTGTAGGTGATCAGCCTGTCTCGCAGGATGACGTCGCGCGACTCTTCCCAGCGGGAACGCCATGCGATCGACAAGAGTCCAGAAACCGATGGATCGGTCCACGAAAACCCGAGGAAGTGGGCGATTTCCTTGAGCCCGTTGGAATATGTCGGAAAGTAAATCCTCGCGTAAAGCAGTGTAATGAGATTGATTGATGACGCAATGGCCCTAGCAGCGATGGAAGGTTCTGGTGGACCGCCATAGCGATCGCACATCTTCTTCATAAACGTCTTCTCGAAACTGCCGTAGTGCAATATCGTCGGCCGGTCGACTTCTGACAGGATGCCAAGAAAATCTTCCCATATTTTCTTCTCATCGGCTAGTGAATCCGCCCATAGTGATCGCTTGACCACGCCGCTCGCACCTTCCACTCGGACCCCAATAAGGTAGTAGAAATCGCGATCCGGAAGCGCCTCAACGTCAAGGAACACTGGCGTGCCGTCCATCGGCGGGTCCAATTTCCCGACTACATGGATTTTCTGTTCCCGTATGGCAAGGGCTTTCAATGCGTGGTGATACCTTTCGGGCCTTGAGGCCAGTCGCTTGGAACGTCGGCGGGGACGAAATGTGTATGCTAATTGGGATACTGTGAAGATCCCTTTGCCTCTGTACCTTGCCCGTTCCTTTTCGTTCAGATTGGAAAGTAGGCTGAGATCATCTTTGGCGACCGCATCTTTCCTGCATCGGTCATTGAACCCGCACTCGGGGCAATGCCGGTTGATAACAGTATCAGGCCGCGTTGTACCAGCCAGCAGTGCTACGACCTGGGCGACTTTTCTGTGGACGGAGCGCGATAAGGCGGCAGCATTCACGGTAAGCATAGCCTGTTTCTCACCATACACAATTTTGGCCTTGTCGGTCTTCCTGCCCAACGCCTTGGCGAGGACAATCGCCTCGAATGCAGCAATTGTTTTGTCTGAAGAGGACAGTCTATTGTTCGCCACAAACCGAATCGGAACAAACCGGGACAGGGACCCCGCCTGCGGGATCTGCTGAATCATCGCAATCTCCGCCTCCCAACCTTCAGCCCGTACAGTTTTGGCGACGGCGAACTGCCAGGACTCGCTTTTCCACACGCCGGGTTCCGGCGATGCGATGTATGGCTTCGTATCAGGGATGGTCAGTTTCCGGACACTCGCCTGCCGGTATGAGTCCCCCCGTGCGATGGCCCATGTGGAATATTCTGTACCCTCAGGGAGTTCTTGCTTGGACAGCATGTGGCACTTGACGGGGCAGGCCAGAAACGCCTCCAACAAACGCGATGTGATCACGATCTGCCGATTATCGTCAGACAGCTATAAACCCCGGCAACTTGGAAGCCTTCATATCGAAGGTCGCGGTCGCTCGACATCCAAGCCGTCGGTTCTTGGCCCCGATAAGACAATCGGCGAAATCGGCGGCTGAATCTTTCCAGATGAAAAGAGCCTCCTCGACGGCTGGCTCATCCTCGAATCGAACATCGCTCGCATCGAGCAAGCCGGAGATGGCTTGAATGATCAGATTCTTTGCCAGGCTATATCGGCTGCGTAACACCCATTCGGTTTCCAAGAGAACCAATTGATTGACAAGAACGGTGCCGCCTGCCGCGACTTCACGCTTAATCAGCTTGCGCGCCTTCTCAAACTGTGCTTCCTCGTCCCGAACCAGAAAGCGAACGAGCACATTGGTATCGATCCCCAGCATCACCGCGACAACTGCTCAATCGGCACAGCCTGGCGACCCTTCTGATGCAATGAGCCTGCCAATTCAGTGATGCTCTTGGACTTCACCCGCATGACTACTGTGGAATCAGGCATCAGCGTGAACGTCATTCGGTCTCCGGTCTTCATGGAAAGACTATCCCGAATATCCTTAGGGATAGTTGTTTGCCCCTTACTGGTAAGCGTAGCATCGTTTGACATTTCAATCTCCTTTTTCCTTACCGAGTTAATTATAGTAAGGAGGTTGATTGCTGGCAATACTTTGTTTTTTTGTTGATTTGTATCTGGACAACGGTTATCCGGTGACAGCTCTGACGGTCTGCTGATTGGTTGGGACCGGGCATTCCCAGTTTTCAGATGTCCGACCGGTTACGCGGCGGACTTGACTTACCAAAGTTCCGCGCGACTGACTCCAACCAGCCCCAAGGAGCCCGCCAGCAAGTGGGAGCCAACCTGCTGGCGATGGAGTGCCCAGCCAATCGCTTGCAGGCAAGCGCCCACAGGATGCATCAGACCAAGCTGGCTGACTCAGGACGGCGTGGTGCTCAGCGCAGTGAGGTTAAGGAGGAGGCCGCAGGCCGGGGGACACGAACGGCGCTGGGTGCCATGCCGTCCTGAGTCCCGAAGTGCCTGGGTGTGAAAGTTAATGCCCCTGTTCCTTGAGCTGCGCCTGCGCCGCTGCCAGGCGGGCGATGGGTACGCGTGGGCCGGAGCATGAAACGTAGCTCAGCCCGATGCTGTGGCAGAACTCGATCGAGCCGGGGTGGCCACCGTGTTCGCCGCAGATGCCGACCTTCAGGTCCGGGCGTGTCTTGCGGCCTTCGGTCACGGCAAACTTCATCAGCTCGCCCACGCCCTTTTGGTCCAGCACTTCAAACGGGTTGTCTTGCAGGATGCCGGTGTGGATGTAGGTTGGCAGAAACTTGTTCTCGGCGTCTTCGCGGCTGAAGGAGAACGTGGCCTGGGTCAGGTCGTTGGTGCCAAACGAGAAAAACTCGGCGTCCTGCGCCATGCGTCCGGCGCGCAGGCAGGCGCGCACCACCTCCAGCATGCTGCCAAACTTGACGTTGACCTCTACACCGTGGGTTAGCTCCACAATCTTCTGGATGCGTTTCACGTAGCCGTGGATGCGCATGAGTTCTTCCACCGTGGCCACTTGCGGCACCATGATTTCGGGGTGCACCTCCACGCCTTCCTTGGCGCACAGGGCGGCGGCTTCAAACACCGCCTGAATCTGCATGGCGTAGATCTCGGGGTAGGTCACGCCCAGGCGCACGCCACGGTGGCCGAGCATCGGGTTGACCTCGGAGAGTGAGCGCACCTTCTTGAGGATCTTGTCCTTGCGGTGGATGACATCGTCTTCGAGGTGGCTGCTTTTGAAGTCCTTCAACCCCAGGCCGAGGCGGGTCAGGCCGTCGCCATACTGCTTGTGTAATTTGGGGCTGAGCAGCTTGAGTGTGTCGGGCAGTTCTTCCAGCGCCTTGATCGAGTCACGCAGGTGGTGCAGGTGGGCAATTTCGAGTTCGAGTTGCGCCGCCGTAGGCAAAAATTCGTGCATCGGGGGGTCGAGCAGTCGTA
Source organism: uncultured beta proteobacterium (assembly GCA_903863395.1). GTDB lineage: Bacteria > Pseudomonadota > Gammaproteobacteria > Burkholderiales > Burkholderiaceae_C > Allorhodoferax. The sequence continues at coordinate 4,651 of CAIPBW010000080.1, read as the reverse complement.
CCGTTACCGGCAAGCCTTGCATGGCCTTGAAGATGCCCTTGAAATCGGCACGCTGAATCGGCAGCAGGCGGTCGAGTGCGGACTGGCGTTCGTCCACGGTTTCGGCCAGGATCATCTCCTGCACCACGGGCAGACGCTCAGTGCTGTTGAACATGCGCTCTGTGCGGCACAGGCCAATGCCCATGGCACCAAAGGTGCGTGCCTTGAGCGCGTCTTCTGGGGTGTCGGCGTTGGCCATCACCTTCATGCGCGCCACCGCATCGGCCCAGCCCAGCAGGGTGTTCATGTCTTCAGAAAACTGTGGCTCCACCGTGGGCACTTCGCCCGCATACACCCGGCCGGTGCTGCCGTCGATGGTGATCACGTCGCCCTCTTGCAGCGAGGCGTCGCCAATGTTGGCACGCCGGTTCACGTCGTCAATCACGATCGCTTCGCAGCCCGAGACACAGGGCTTGCCCATGCCGCGCGCCACCACGGCGGCGTGCGATGTCTTGCCGCCGCGCGCAGTCAGAATGCCTTGCGCCTGGAAAAAGCCGTGAATGTCCTCGGGCTTGGTTTCCTCACGCACCAGGATGACGTGCTCACCCGCGCGACCACGCGCTTCGGCGGTGTCGGCGTCAAACACGATGGCACCACTGGCGGCACCGGGCGAGGCCGCCAGCCCGGTGGCCAGTGCCTTGCCATGAAAGTCGGGCGCCAACTGCGGCACCAGCAATTGCTCGAGCACCGCTGGCTCAATGCGCAGCATGGCACGCTCGCGCGTGATCAGGCCTTCTTGCACCATGTCGATTGAGCTGCGCACCATGGCGCGCGCGTTCATCTTGCCGTTGCGGGTTTGCAGGCAGTAGAGCACGCTTTTTTCAATCGTGAACTCGAAGTCCTGCACCTCTTTGTAGTGGGTTTCCAGGCGCTGGCGTAGCTCCATCAGTTGCCGGAAGATGTCCGGCATTTCCTGCTCCATGTCGGCAATGGGCTTGGGCGTGCGCGTGCCCGCCACCACGTCTTCGCCCTGTGCGTTGACCAGGTACTCGCCATAGATCAGGTTCTCGCCGGTGCCGGGGTTGCGGGTAAAGCCCACGCCGGTGCCCGAGTCGTTGCCCATATTGCCAAAGACCATGGTGACAATGCTGACCGCCGTGCCATTGGCCATGTCCTTGGTGATGTGGAACTGCTTGCGGTAGTCCACCGCACGCTTGCCGTTCCACGACCTGAACACGGCACCAATGGCAATTTCAAGCTGCTCCATCGGGTCTTGCGGGAAGGGTTTGCCGGTGGCTTTTTTGACCAGGGCCAAAAACTCGTCTGCCAGTTCGGCCAATTGCTCGGCCGTCAGGTCCACATCCTGACGCGCGCCGTAGCGCACCTTGAGCGCGGCCATGGCGGAGTCGAAATGCTCGTCCGAGACGCCGAGGGCAATCTTGCCAAAGAGCTGGATAAAACGACGCCAGGCGTCGTAGCCAAAGCGCGGGTTGCCGGTCTGGGCAATCAGGCCCTTGAGCGTTTCGGGGTTGAGCCCAAGGTTGAGGATGGTGTCCATCATGCCCGGCATCGACATCGATGAGCCCGAGCGCACTGACACCAGCAGCGGGTTGTCGGCACCACCAAACACCTTGCCGGTTTTGGTTTGCAGCGCCTTCATCTGGGCGGTGACTTCGGCCATCAACCCGGCAGGCAGCTTGTTTTTTTCAAGGTAGGCCAGGCAAGTATCGGTGCCCAGCACAAAGCCCGGTGGCACGTTCAGGCCAATCTGGGTCATGGCGCACAGGTTGGCACCCTTGCCGCCGAGCAGCATCTTGTTCTTGCCGTCGCCCTCTTCAAAGGCATAGCACCAGTGTTTTTGACTCATAGCAAACCCCTCTTGAGAATCTTGATCAGACTGCAGAACAGTCTAGACCATCACGTCAACACAGGGTTTGCGGTAAAACAAGCTAAGGCACCGGCAACGGCGCTGCCGGTGGCCCAAAGGCGCGGATTCAGGCTGCCAGGGCGCTGCGCATGGCGTCCACCACGGCCAAATAGTCGGGTTTGCCAAAAATGGCGCTGCCCGCAACAAAGGTGTCGGCACCGGCATCGGCCACGCGCCGGATGTTGTCCACCTTGATGCCGCCATCCACTTCGAGCCGGATGTCCTTGCCACTGGCATCGATGCGTTTGCGCACGGCTTCGATCTTGCGCAGGGCCGAGTCGATAAAGCTCTGGCCGCCAAAACCGGGGTTGACGCTCATGATCAGCACCAGGTCCAGTTCTTCAATCACCCAATCGAGCACGTCCAGCGGTTCGGCTGGGTTGAACACCAGCCCCGCCTTCACGCCCTTGGACTTGATCGCCTGGATGCTGCGGTGCACGTGGCTGGAGGCGTCCGGGTGAAAGCTGATGTAGTCGGCCCCGGCATCGGCAAACTGGGCCGCCAGCGCGTCCACTGGCGAAATCATCAAGTGCACGTCAATCGGCACCGCCACGCCCGCCGCGGTTTTGGCGTGAGGCTTGAGGGCCTGGCAAATCATCGGGCCAAAGGTGAGGTTGGGCACGTAGTGGTTGTCCATCACGTCGAAGTGGATCCAGTCGGATCCGGCGGCGATGACGTTCTTCACCTCTTCACCCAGGCGGGCAAAATCGGCGGATAGCAGAGAGGGGGCGATGCGGTAGGTCATACGCCGAGTTTAGCAACGCCCAAACGGGTTTCAGGATAGGATTGCGCCATGCCCAAATACGCATTCCTGGTCGAAGTGCTTCCCCAATACCTTCAGGAGCAATCCAACCCTGAAGAGCACCACTACGTGTTTGCCTACACCATCACCATCACCAACGTGGGCGAGGTGGCGGCGCAACTGATTTCGCGCACCTGGATCGTCACCGACGCCAACGGCCTGGGCGAAACGGTGTGCGGCCTGGGCGTGGTCGGCCAGCAACCGCTGCTCAAGCCGGGTCAGTCGTTCGAATACACCAGCGGCACGCGCCTGCGCACCCCCACCGGCTCGATGCAGGGAAGCTATTTCTGCGTGGCCGAAGACGGCGAGCAGTTTGACGCCGAGATTCCCGCATTCGTGCTCGACGCGCTGGGCGGCCCCAGCGGGTCGGGCGGCTCGTACACACTGCACTGATGCCCGCGCCAGCCGTCAGCGCCACCCCACCCGACGCTCAACTGGGCGAGTTTGAACTCATCCGCAAATTCTTCACCCGTGCACCGGTGCGCGCCGCGCTGGGCGTGGGCGACGACTGCGCCCTGCTGGGCCAGCGTGCCGGGACGCAGTTGGCCATTTCGAGCGACATGTTGGTCGAGGGCCGGCACTTCTTCCCCAACGTCGATCCCCGCGCGCTGGGCCACAAGGCACTGGCGGTCAACCTCAGCGACCTGGCCGCCTGCGGTGCCCAGCCGCTAGCCTTTACCCTGGCATTGGCGTTGCCCCAGGCGCGCGCCGCGTGGCTCGAGCCGTTCTCGCAAGGCCTGCTGGCGCTGGCCGACCTGCACGGCTGTGAACTCATCGGCGGCGACACCACCGCCGGCCCACTCAACATCTGCATCACGGTGCTGGGCGAAGTGCCCACCGGGCAGGCCTTGCTACGCAGCGGCGCACAGGTGGGCGACGACATCTATGTCAGCGGCACACTGGGCGACGCCTACCTGGCGTTGCAGGTACGCCTGGGCCACCTCACGCTGCCCGAGCCGGTGTTTGCCGCCGCGCGCCAGCGCATGGAGCAGCCCACTGCGCGCGTTGCGCTCGGCCTGGCACTGCGCGGCGTCGCCAGCGCCTGCGCCGACATCAGCGACGGGCTGCTAGGCGACCTGGGCCACATACTGGAGCGCTCAGGCGTGGGCGCGTGCATCCACACCGGCGCGGCGCAAGAACTGCTCGCGGCGCGCGGCCTGTACGGCGACAACCATGCCGCCTTTGAAGCCCAGATCGGCAGCGCGCGCGCATTGCAGTGCGTGCTCAGCGGCGGCGACGACTACGAACTGGTGTTCACCGCAGCCCCCGCCCAGCGCGCAGCAGTGCAGGTAGCCGGACACAGTTGTGCCGTAGCCGCCACGCGCATCGGCCAGATCGAAGCCACCCCCGGCGTGCGCCTCCTGGACGCCAACGGCACCCAAGTGCCCAACCACTACACCTCGTTCGACCACTTTGCCGCGTGAGCGGAGTCAGACGGTTTCGCTTGAGAACGCAGAGTGCGCCTGCACCCCCAGCGCTCGCAGGCGTTTGGCCATGCACAGGACGGCGTGGTCCTTGCTCAGCAGGCGGGCCTTGAAAGCCACCGCCAGATCGATAAAGATTTGGTCGTCGGCGTCCTTGCAGGTCACCGGCGCCTTGGGCGGCGCGGCCTCCCAGCGCAACACCAGCGCGTCCATGCGTGAGAGCACCTCGGGCGGCGTCACGCCGTGAAAGGCCAGGCGTTTGGCCACCTGCGGGTAGTGCAGCACCCGCGCCAGTTCGTCACGCATTGCGCGCGTGGCAATCCACTGGCAACGCCCCGCGTCCAGGGCCGCACGCAGCGGCACCGTGGCCGGGTCGGCAAACACCAGCAGATCGAGCACGATATTCGTGTCCAGCACCACCAGCCAATGGGGGTCAGATTCCAATTAATTACCCCCACGCTCCGCCGCTCATGCGGGTTTATTGCGCGCTGCGCCGCGCACCATGTCGAAGCGGAACAT
>CAIPBW010000079.1 GCA_903863395.1 uncultured beta proteobacterium | reverse complement strand
TGACGGCCTTTCATCCTCGCGAGGCCACGCCCCCCCGTCATCGCGAGGCCGTCAGGCCGTGGCGATCCATGGCTTCTGAGTGCATGGATTGCCGCGTCGCTGCGCTCCTCGCAATGACGGCCTTTCATCCTCGCAAGGCCACGTCCACTCCCCGTCATCGCGAGGCCGTCAGGCCGTGGCGATCCATGACTTTTGACTGCATGGATTGCCGCGTCGCTGCGCTCCTCGCAATGACGGCCTTTCAGCCCTTCTTTGCCTTTGCGCGCCAGGCGGACGCCAGGGCGATCAGGCCTGCGCCTAGCAGCAGTGGGGTGCCGGGCTCGGGGGCTGGGTTGACGTCGCGCAGCAGTGCAACATTGGCGATCAGATAGGCGTTGTTGCTCTGATTCTCGGCGGTCCAGAACGAAGTGAACGGATTGGTGCCATTGATGTCGAGCGAGAAGCCCTTCACGTTGAGCGTGTAGATGTCGGTGCCAACCAGGAAGTCTTCCGACGCGGGCAGCCAGTTGGCGATCACGCGGTCGGCACAACCGTTAATGTTGACACCCACGCCGTTGGCACCACCGTTGGCGCAGGGTACATCCGCGTTGGGTGTCTCCCAGTGGTTGAAGCCGTAGTCAAAGACACGGCTTCCCAGGTTGGTGCCGTCCACGATCACATCGGTGGTGATCTTCAGATTGACGGAGGTGATGCTCGTCCCGGCAGAGATCGGAAAGTTCAGGTGCGTGAACGTGCCCAGTACCATGTTGGGCGACGGTGAAGGCGGCACGGTGAAGTCGATCGGCTGCGCTGCAATGTCAAAGTCGTAGCCACTCTGTACGGCCCCCACGCCCCAGCGCGCTTGCGGTGTGGTGGATGCGTTGTTGAAGTAGCTCACATTGGCGGCGGGCACGCCGCCATACCACTGCGCCACCATGTTGGAAAGCTCGACCGTGCTGGCCTGCGCGAGGCTGGCGCTGAGTGCCACGACGGTGCCAGCCAGGACGGAAAGGTGCTTGTTGTTCATGATCAGACTCCCATGCTAAGAATTGCGGACATTCGCATCGGCGCGAATGCCAGGTCTGATAGCAGAAACCGGGCCAGGACCTAAGTGCCTGTGGGCATTGGATTTTTTTGCAAGGTCCGATGAAAGTGTTAAATAGTTCGACGCTAGGGCAAGTCCGGCACCGCGCCAATTCCCGCCGATTGCAGCAGCAGGGCTTCAAGCTCCGCCACGGGCAGCGCCGGGCTGAACAGGTAGCCCTGGTAGCACTCGCAACCGTGCTGCTGCAGGAATGCGCGCTGGGCTTGCGTTTCCACGCCTTCGGCAATCACTTCCATCCCCAGGTTGTTGCCCATGCCGATGATGGTCTGCACCACCACGGCGTCGGTGTTGCTGTGCCCCATTTTTTTCACAAACGAACGGTCGATCTTGAGCTGGTCCAGCGGCAGCTGGGTCAGGCTCAGTAGCGACGAATAGCCGATGCCGAAGTCATCCATAGCGAAGTGCACACCCAGGAGGCGCAGCGCCTGCATCTTGTTGGCGGTGTCTTCCACGTCAAGCACCAGGCTCTCGGTGATTTCGAGCTTGAGCCGCGCCGGATTGATGGCGTTTGTGCTGATGAGTTCCTGCACTTGCGCAACAAAGTTCTCCTTGCGGAATTGGCGTGCGCTGACGTTTACGGCCAGTTGCAGATGGTGCGTGCTGGCCTTGCCCTCCCACAGCTTGAGCTGGGCGCAGGCGGTCTCGAGTACCCATTGGCCAATCGGCAGGATCAGCTCCGACTCTTCGGCCAGCGCGATGAAGTCGGCCGGTGCGACTACGCCACGCGTGGGGTGCTGCCAGCGCAGCAATGCTTCTGCGCCTACGATCTGTCCCGCCGCGTTGACCTGGGGCTGAAAATGCAACTGAAACTGCGCACGCTTCAAGGCTTGGCGCAGGTCCTGCTCCATGGAAACGCGTGCGCTTACCGCCTGCTGCATGGCGGCGTTAAAGAAGCGCAGCGTGTTGCGCCCGGCCTTCTTGGCCTGGTACATGGCCAGGTCGGCCTGCTGCAGCAGGTCGGCGCTGGACTCGGGCACAGAATCCCAAAACAG
>CAIPBW010000078.1 GCA_903863395.1 uncultured beta proteobacterium | reverse complement strand
CGTGGCTGTGGCAATGCTGGCATCCGTAAACGTGCCCTTCAAGGCCACCAGGGTGTCGGCCGAGTTCATCTTGGCTGCCGCTGACTGCAGATTGGCCAGCGTGCTCTTGAGCGAGCCCAGCGCCGATATCTTGGCGTTGTAACTGCTCTCCTTCTTGGTCAGCGCCGTCAGCGGCAAACTCTCCACCGCCATCAACTTGCTCACCATCCCGTTGACATCCAGCCCCGACCCCACCCCAGGTGACGATAGTCCCATGATCAACTCCTAGTTCTATGCAGCAACCAAGACACCAATTCCATCATCGCGAGGCCATCACACTTCGTCATCGTGACCACACTCCTTTGCGTCATCGTGGCCACACTCGTTTGCGTCATCGCGAGGCCACTACCTCGTCATCGCGAGGCCGTCAGGCCGTGGCGATCCATGTCTTTTTGCCTGCATGGATTGCCGCGCTGCGCTCGCAATGACTGCCAGAAGCATGGACTGCCGCGTCGCTTCGCTCCTCGCAGTGACGAGTCATAGGTTCAAGCAACCTTACTGACCAGCAAGCCCTGCATCTTGATCACCGACTTGGCGATGTGCAGCATTTCCTCGCTTGGAAACTGGCGCAAGACCTCCTGGGTCTCGGTATCGACAAACTTCACCACCGTAACACCCAGTTCCTCATCTACCGAGAGTTGCAGGCCGGGTGCCGCTTTTTGCACGGCCTGCTGAAACTCGTGCAGCGACGACTTCACTTGTTCCAGTGTCAGCTTTGGTGGCTCCGCGCCCACACCGGGCGAGCCTTGAGCCGCTTGCGCGCCCGACATCACCGGTGCAGCCACCATTACAAGAGGAACTGCCGCCTTTCCCGCCAAAACTCCACCGACGGGCGGTGGAGCCTGCGAAGTTATTGATGCTGAGACAGCCATAACAACACCTCACGATCCTTGAAACACTTCACGCACCACAGGCCCGTACAGCGAAGTTGCTGCCCGGGCCTGAAACCATGTCTCCAGCCAGTTTCAAACCGGCCGGATGGTACTTTCAACTTAGCGCAGCAGTGTCAATACCGAGTTGGGCAACTGGTTGGCCTGGGCCAGCATCGCGGTGCCGGCTTGTTGCAAGATGCTGTTGCGTGTCAACTGGGCCGATTCCGCAGCGTAGTCGGTATCCATCACGCGGCTCTTGGCAGCAGCGATATTCACCGAAGATGTCTGCAGGTTGTTGATGGCAGATTCGAAGGTCGACATATCGGCGCCGTAGGTGGCGCGGGCAGTGTTGACCGCCGTGATATCGGTGTCAATACCGGTCACTGTGTAGGTGGTGCCCAGCGTAGCCTTGGTGCCAACGCCGGTGACGGTGCCGCCGTTGGAGTTCACGACCACGGCACCGGTGTTGGCTGCCAAACCCAGAATCCGGGTGTTTTCTGCTACCAGCGCCGTGCCCTCCTGGGAGTTGGCCAACACCAGAGTGCCGCCCGATTGCACTGCGAGTTCACGCATGCGCTGCAGGTTTTCCGTGATCTGGGCGTGGTAGCCGTCGTTGGTTTGTGCGATCGAAATGCCGTCGTTGGCGTTGCGGATGGCCTGGTTGGTGCCACGCAATTGCGCATCGTAGTTGGTGCCAGCAACCAGCCCGGTGGCGTCGTCCTTGGCAGAGTTGATGCGCAGGCCCGATGAGAGGCGTTGCAGGGATACTTGCATCTGGTTTTGCGAGTGGTTCAGGGACTTCTGCGCAAACAGGGAAGCAACGTTGGTGTTGATATAGGCAGCCATTTCAATTCTCCTTTAACAGTTTACTGAGTCGGCACGATTGCCGGATTTCACTTTGGTTCTTCCTCGGTTTGGTGAGGTGCATAAACCGCCGTTAGCTTGGTTATCGGGGACCTGAGCGACAAACTTGAGGAATTAATTTCAGATTTCGCACGAAATCTTTGTGTGCTGGCGGCGCACAGGGGGCCAAACGCGCCCATGTAGGAATTTGCCCTACAAGCATCCAGCCAAAGGCTGACAGCCCAATCATCCAAACGCTGATTCAAGTTTCTGGGGGGTACGCCCAGAATCCATTCCATGGTGAGCGGCAAGGAAATAGCCACCAATCACCGCCCAAATCAACGCATCAAGACTGGAGCCCCACATGACCAACGAACAAATGCTGATGGAAATTCGTGAAGCCAACCTGACCTACCTGATGCTGGCCCAAAGCCTGATTCGCCAAGACAAGGCCGAAGCGCTGTTTCGCCTGGGCATGTCCGAAGAGGCCGCCGACCTGATTGCCACCCTCTCGCCCGCACAGATTCTGAAGATCGCCTCGGGCAATATGCTGCTGTGCCGCTTCCGCGTGGACGACGACATCGTCTGGAGCCTGCTGACCAACCACACCGTGAGCAAGGTGGACAACGACGCCACCACCAAGCTGCACGCCAGCATTCTGATGGCCGGCAAGTTTGCCGAAGCAATGTAATTCCCACCCCTTTAAGAGCACCCGGAGCACACCATGGCCACCAAAAGCGTATTGAATGATTCCAAGCAGGTTGAGCGCGCTGTCGCCCTGATTCAGCTGGGCGCACGCCTGCAGGTGCTCGAAAGTGAAACCGACCTGTCCTACGAGCGCTTGCTGCGCCTGTACAAGGAAGTGGCCGGGCGCTCCCCGAGCAAGGGCCAGTTGCCCTTCTCGACCGAATGGTTTCTGACCTGGCAGCCCAATATCCACGCCTCGCTGTTCCAGAACACCTATGAGTACCTGACCAAGGTCAGCGCCATGGACGACATTGACGCCGTGATGAAGGCCTACAGGCTCTATACCGAGCAGATCGCCGCCTGCGGCGTTGAGCCCCTGCTGTCGATCACCCGCGCCTGGCGTCTGGTGAAGTTCATCGACAACAACATGCTGTCCATGACCAAGTGCTCCAAGTGCGGCGGCCACTTTGTCAGCGAAGCCTACGAAAACGCGCGCCACTACGAGTGCGGCCTGTGCACCCCCCCGGCCCGTGCAGGCAAGGGCGCGGGCGGCCTGATGCTGCACTAATCGTTACAAATTCTTTGGCTGCGCAACCAGCGCGTGCAGGCACTGCGCTGACAATGGGTGCCCAACCCGATCGCGAGTGAAGGCCTGAAAAAGCCGCTCTTTTCGAGCCTCCATAACGCACACATCGCTGTAACAATTCGCCTATGTTCGTACTCATTGGCTGGGCTGTCATCCTGGTATGCGTCTTTGGCGTGTACATCTTCCACGGTGGAAACATCATGGTGGTACTCAAGGCGTTGCCGTTTGAGTTGATCACCATCGGTGGAGCCACGGTGGGCGCGTTCCTGGCCAACAACCAGATGAAGGTGGTCAAAGCCACCATGCGCGGCCTGTCGGCCTGCTTCAAGGGCAGCAAGTACACCAAGGAACGCTACCTGGAACTGATGGCGTTGATGTACGACATTCTCCAGAAGGCGCGCAAGGAAGGCCTGATGGCGATTGAAAAGGATGTGGAAGAGCCGCACGAATCGGCCCTGTTCCAGAAATATCCGGCCGTCGGGGGCGACCACCATGTGGTCGAATTCATCACCGACTACCTGCGCATGATGGTTTCGGGCAACCTCAATGCACACGAAATCGAATCGCTCATGGACAGCGAAATCGAAACCCACCACCACGAAGAACACGCGGCAGTGGCCGCCTTGCAACGTGTCGCCGGCGGTCTGCCGGCCTTCGGCATTGTGGCGGCGGTGCTGGGCGTGGTGAACACCATGGGCTCAGTGGGCCAGCCCCCGGCCGTGCTGGGCGGCATGATCGGCTCGGCGCTGGTGGGCACCTTTTTGGGGATTTTGCTGGCCTATGCCTTTGCCGAGCCGCTGGCGGGGGTGCTGGAGCAAAAGGTGGAAGAAACCGGCAAGGAACTGCAGTGCATCAAGACCACCTTGCTGGCCAGCATGCAGGGCTACAACCCGGCCACCGCAATCGAATTTGGCCGCAAGGTGCTGTACTCGACTGAGCGGCCCTCGTTTGTCGAGCTCGAATCCTTCGTCAAGCGCAAGTAGGGACACGGACGATTAGCCATGCCCGCAGACGCAAAAAAACTCCAACCCATCATCATCAAGCGCGTCAAGAAGGCCGCGCATGTGGCGCATGGGGGTGCCTGGAAGATTGCCTACGCCGACTTTGTGACCGCCATGATGGCGTTCTTTCTGTTGATGTGGCTGCTAGGCAGCACCTCTGAGGGCGACAAAAAGGGCCTCTCCGACTACTTTCAGTCGCCCCTGCGGGTGGCCATGCAAGGCGGCACCGGTGCGGGCGCGAGCAACTCGGTGATCAGCGGCGGCGGCAACGACCTGACCCAATCGGCCGGGCAGACCACGCGTGGCGACGGTGCCGACAAGTCTGCCAAGAAAATGTCGGGCGACAAGCTCAAAGCCGAAGCCGCCAAGCGCGACTCCAAGACACTCGCCGCCCTGAGCGCCAAGATTGCCGGGGTGATTGCCAACAACCCCAAGCTGCAGGAATTTAGCTCGCAGATCCGGTTGGAGATCACCCCCGACGGATTGCAGATCCAGATCGTGGACGACCAGCGCCGCCCGATGTTTGACAGCGGCAGCGCCACCGTCAAGCCCTATATGCGCGACATCCTGCGCGAAATCGGCGTGGCCCTGCTCGACGTGGAAAACAAGATCAGCCTGGACGGCCATACCGACAAGGCCTCCTACGGCAACGCCGCACGCGGCTACAGCAATTGGGAGCTCTCAGCCGACCGGGCCAATGCCTCGCGGCGCGAGCTGGCCGCCACCGGCATGCCCGAAGACAAGCTCGCCCGGGTGGTGGGCATGGGTTCGAGCGTGCTGCTTGAGCCCGAAAACCCGTTTGGCGCGAGCAACCGGCGCATCAGCATACTGGTAATGACCAAAGAAGCCGAAGAGCGGCTTCTGGGCGGCAGCCGTATGCAACAGGAACTGCGTACCACTGCCGCGCCCGTGGCAGCAACCACCGCCCCGCCGTCCAAGCCATAGGCGGCGAAAATCGGTGATACTTGCGCGATTATGAAAATTGCCCCGCGAAAGGGTTGTCCATGGCCAAAGAATTACGTTTTTTAATTGTCGATGACTTCTCCACGATGCGCCGCATTGTGCGCAACCTGCTCAAGGAGAGCGGGTATGTGGACGCCGACGAGGCAGAAGACGGTGCCATTGCCTTGCAAAAGCTGCGCAACTCCAACTTCGACTTTGTGGTCAGCGACATCAACATGCCCAACGTCAACGGGTTTCAGTTGCTCTCCGAAATCAAAAAGGACGAAAAACTCAAGCACATTCCCGTGCTGATGGTCACGGCCGAGGCGCGCAAGGAAGACATCGTGATGGCCGCCCAGCAAGGCGCTGCGGGCTACATCGTCAAGCCCTTTACCAAGGCTACGCTCGAAGACAAGGTCAACCACATCCTCACCAAGGTGGGCTTGAAGTGACGCAAGCCTTGCCGCCCTCGGCGCCGGAGCATGCCAGCGCCCTGGAAGTACACCAGCAAATTGGCGCACTCACACGGCAACTGCACGATTCCCTCAACGGCCTGGGTCTGACTGCCAAGGTCCAGGACTGGGCCGGTGAACTGCCCGACGCCAAGAGCCGCCTGTCGTACATCGCGCGCCTGACGGGTGAGGCCGCCGAAAAGGTGCTCAACCAGGTGGACGAGGCCAAGGCGCTGCAGGACCACATCGCCGCCGAGACGCGGCGTATCGGTGAACTCATCGTCAAAGACCCGGTGGCCGCAGTCGCCAAGGGCCATGTGATGAACTTCATCTCCGAAGTTGAGCTCTCCAGCAAGAAAGTTGACGCGCACCTGACCGAAATCATGATGGCGCAGGACTTTCACGACCTCACCGGGCAAGTGATTGCCAAAGTGGTCAATCTGGCCGCGACGATTGAAGAGCAACTGGTACAACTGCTGATCCAGACCGCGCCCCCCGAAGCGGCAGTCAAGGCCCCGGTACCGCACGCCCCCTACGTGCCCGCACTCAGCGGACCGGCGGTAAATACCGACAACAACCCCGACGTCGTCACCGACCAGTCGCAAGTAGACGATTTGCTCGCCAGCCTGGGGTTTTAGTGCCCCCACGCTCCACCGCTGCGCGGGTCGCTGCCCCCCGAGGGGGCTAATTTTCCCAACCGTCATCGCGAGCAACTTTCCGTCATCGCGAGGCCGTCAGGCCGTGGCGATCCATGGCTTCATGCCTGCATGGACTGCCGCGTCGCTTCGCTCCTCGCAGTGACAGCCTTTCATCCTCGCGAGCAACTTTCCGTCATCGCGAGGCCGTCACTGCGCGCCAAAGCGTGTAGCAACTCTGCCCGCACGCTGGGGGAATAAGGGGTAAACCGCCCCGCTTATCGGCCTTTAGTTTTGGGGTCGGCTCGCGACAATGGTGAGAACTCAAAAGTCTCACCACCATG
>CAIPBW010000077.1 GCA_903863395.1 uncultured beta proteobacterium | reverse complement strand
GACGCGGTGGCGCTGGCGGGCTCGGACAAGATGGAACTGCGCGTCTTTGCCAACGACGCTGCCAAGGACGGCTTTGCCCACGCCGTGCTGGTGGCGCGCCTGGACAACCTGGGCAAGGGCGCCAGCGGCGCGGCGGTACAGAACCTGAAATTGATGCTGGGGCTATAGGCCGTCGTCGTCGCTGCCCTGCAGGATGCGGCCAATGGTGTCGCCGCCAAAGCCCCGGCTGGCTAAAAACCGCATCTGCTTGCCGCGCTCGGCGGCGTTGGAGGGCGCGGCGGTGAACTTCTTGCGCCAGATCTCGCGGGCGCGCTCAAGCTCGCTGCCGCGAAGCTGCTCCATGGCGCTGGCAATTGCCTCGGGCTCGAGCCCCTTGGCTTGCAGCTCGTGCTTGATACGCAAACTGCCGCGCTTGGCACTGCGCTGGTACAGCACCGACTCCACCACCCGCTGCTGGTTGATGAAGTCCTTGGCCTGCAAGCTGTCGAGCACTGTGGCCAATTGCCCCGGGGACTCTTCAAAGCGCGCGAGCTTGCGCTCGAGCTCGGCGCGCGAATGCTCCCGCGTACTGAGCAACCGCAGGGCGCGCGCCGTGAGCGAGGGCGTTGCAGCTGTCATGCGCGCACCCTGGCCCTTACTCTGCCTTTTCTGCCTTGTCCGCCTTCTTCGCCTTGGCCTTGGTTTCGGGCTCGGCCGACGTCAGCAGCGGGATGCCTAGCGAGGCGCGCACCTTGTTCTCGATCTCGAACGAGAGGTCCGGGTTTTCGCGCAGGAACTCGCGGGCGTTGTCGCGGCCCTGCCCGATTTTTTCGCCGTTGTAGGCATACCAGGCACCGGATTTTTCGAGGATATGGGCGTTCACCCCCATGTCGATGATTTCGCCGTGGCGGCTGATGCCTTCGCCAAACAGGATGTCAAACTCGGCCGTCTTGAACGGCGACGCCACCTTGTTCTTGACCACTTTGACCTTGGTTTCGTTGCCGATTGACTCGTCGCCCTTCTTGATGGTGCCGGTGCGGCGGATGTCCAGGCGTACCGAGGCGTAGAACTTGAGCGCATTGCCGCCGGTGGTGGTCTCGGGCGAGCCAAACATCACGCCAATCTTCATGCGGATCTGGTTGATGAAGATGACCATGCAGTTGGTCTTCTTGATGTGGGCGGTGAGCTTGCGCAGCGCCTGGCTCATCAGGCGCGCCTGCAGGCCCGGCAGGCTGTCGCCCATTTCGCCTTCAAGTTCGGCCTTGGGTGTGAGCGCCGCCACCGAGTCCACCACGATCAGGTCGACCGCGCCCGAGCGCACCAGGCTGTCCACAATTTCCAGCGCCTGCTCGCCGGTGTCGGGCTGGCTGATGAGCAAGTCTTGCAGATTGACGCCAAGTTTTTGCGCGTACTGGATGTCAAGCGCATGCTCGGCGTCAATAAAGGCGCATTGGCCACCGGTTTTTTGCATCTCGGCAATCACCTGCAGTGTGAGCGTGGTCTTGCCGCTGGACTCCGGTCCGTAGATTTCCACCACCCGCCCGCGCGGCAGGCCGCCCACGCCCAGCGCGATGTCCAGCCCCAGTGAGCCGGTGGAGACCACCTGAATGTCTTCAATCACCTCGCCTTCGCCCAGGCGCATGATGGTGCCCTTGCCGAATTGCTTTTCGATTTGCGCCAGTGCCACTTGCAGTGCCTTGGCCTTTTCGCTGTTGGGGGCGAAGCCCTTGATCGGTGCGTCCATGAAAATCTCCTTGAAAATCAATAAGTTAAATCGCTCAAGTCTCTGGTATTAATAACAGGCTGGATGCTTGAACAGTAGTCTAACGCATGGACTGCAAATCGGTAAACAGATTTTTTAGTCAGTTTGCATTACCATTTGGCCATGCCTGAAACACTTGACTCTTCACCTGGCTCATGGCGCCAATCCCACCCCGGCCACTGGATGCGTCTGGCACTGGAGCGCTTTGAGGCGCGTGTCATGGCCCTGATGGCCCAGCATCCGGGCGTGCCGCTGGGGCTTTCCAACCTGGCAGCGCGCGGCCAAGTGGGCGCGGCCCACCTGCACATCACGCGGCATCTGGCCGCCGATGGCGAGCGCCTGACCGACGTGGCGCGCCGCGCCGGGATGACCAAACAGGCCATGGGCACCCTGGTGACGCAGTGCGAAGCCTGGGGCATGGTCACGCGCGAGGCCGACCCCCGCGACGCGCGCGCGCGCCAGGTGCGCTTCACCGCACTGGGCCTGGCGTGGCTTGGCGCCTACCGCGACGCCGTGACGCAGGCCGAGGCAGAAATGCGCAGCGCCATCGGCAACGAAGTTGCTACGGTGATCGCCATCGGGCTGGAAGCCTACTGCGGCCAATAAGTGGTTGAAGCACGCCTAGAATGGCGTCAAAACCCGAGTTACCCAACCCGCCAACATCAGGAGACACGCATGCGCATTTTGATCGCCG
>CAIPBW010000076.1 GCA_903863395.1 uncultured beta proteobacterium | reverse complement strand
GTGCAGTTTCCGGCCTACGACGCCAAGCCCCTGTTTGAAGGCAACGCCGCGCTGGCCGAAGCCACGGCGTTTCGCAACAGCACCCTGCAAGGCGGCTACCTGATCCTGGCGGCGCGCTCGCTCGGGCTGGACGCTGGCGCGCAGTCGGGCTTTGACGCCAACGCAGTCAACGCAGCCTTCTTCCCCGATGGCCGCTTCAAGGCCAACTTCCTGGTCAACCTGGGCGTAGCCGATCCGGCCGGCGTTTTCCCGCGCGGCCCGCGCCTTCCGTTTGACGTAGCCGCACAGATCGTTTAAGCCTGATCCTGCACTTGTAGGAGCCAGCCTGCTGGCGATGGTTTGCCTGCTGATCGCTTGCAGGCCGCAATCCCAAAGGCATGGATTGCTTCACTTCGTTCGCAATGACGGGCGGCGGTTCATGGAGAGCGCCCCCTGCCAGCAAGTTCCCACTTAGATGTTTTGGTTGTTTAGAACCAAAAACATATTCGTTTGAGATTTGCCCTCCGGTCCGTACAGTTGCCTTCCATCCCCGGTTTTGGGGACGCGTTGAGCCACCAATACGAAGGAGAGGAACATGAGCGTTGTCACACTGACCGAGCCGTTGCCCGAGGCGCTGGAACTGGCGCGCGCCGTGGCGTTGTCCACGGGTTTGAATTACGCCGGGGGCGTTTCCCCGCGCACCGCCTGGGAACTGTTCAGCACCGGGCAGGCGCTGCTGGTCGATGTGCGTACCACCGAAGAGCGCAAGTTTGTCGGCCATGTGCCCGAGAGCCTGCATGTGGCCTGGGCCACCGGCACGGCGCTCACCCGCAACCCGCGCTTTGTGCGCGAGCTTGAAGCGCGCACTGGCAAGCACGCCAACGTGCTGCTGCTGTGCCGCAGCGGCAAGCGCTCGGTGCTGGCGGCGCAGGCCGCAGCGGCAGCCGGGTTCACGCGCGTGTTCAACGTGCTCGAAGGTTTTGAGGGCGAGATCGACGCCCGACGCCACCGTGGCGGCGGCGATGGCTGGCGCTTTCACGACCTGCCCTGGGTGCAGGACTGATTGATGGCCGACTTCGACACCCCTTCGGTCGTTGCCGGGCTGCGTGCGGTGCGCCAGCAGTGGCGCGAATCGCAAAAGCGCTCGCTCGAACCCGGCGGGCGCGAGCTGCCCTCGCGCGATGCGCTCGAGCAGATTGTCAAAAGCCTCAAGGGCGCACTGTTTCCCATGCGCCTGGGGCCGCCCGACCTGCAGCAGCAAAGCGAGGACTTTTACACCGGCCACACGCTCGAAGAAGCGTTTCACGCGCTGCTGGCCCAGGCGCGGCTGGAGTTGCGCCATGGCGCACGCCGCTTGGGCGAATCGGACGACGTGCTCGATGCGCGCGCACTTGCCGCCACCCGGGCATTTGCCGCCTCGCTACCGCACATCCGTGCCCTGCTCGACAGCGACGTGCTGGCCGCCTTTCATGGCGACCCGGCCGCGCGCAGCGTGGACGAAGTGCTGCTGTGCTACCCCGGCATTCTGGCCATGATCCACCACCGGCTGGCGCACCGCCTGTACGAACTGGAACTGCCGCTGCTGGCGCGCATGGTGGCCGAACTGGCGCATGGCCAGACCGGCATCGACATCCACCCCGGCGCGCAGATCGGTGCCGGGTGCTTTATCGACCACGGCACTGGCGTGGTGATTGGCGAGACCGCCGTCATCGGTGCGCGCGTGCGCCTGTACCAGGCGGTGACGCTGGGAGCCAAGCGCTTCCCCACCGACGCCCACGGCAACCTGCAAAAGGGCTTGCCGCGCCACCCGGTGCTGGAGGACGACGTGGTCATCTACGCCGGCGCCACGGTGCTCGGGCGCGTCACCATTGGGCGCGGCGCCACCATCGGCGGCAACGTGTGGGTAACGCACGACGTGAGAGCCGGCGCGCACATCACGCAAGCGGTGTCGCGCCACGACGCCGCTGCCGAAACGCTTTCGGCCTGACGGCCTCAACCTGATTTTTTTCAACCTCTAACCATTTTGTAAGGACATCCATGGCAAAGACACATACCGCCCTGAGCACCCTGGGCGACA
Organism: uncultured beta proteobacterium; assembly: GCA_903863395.1. Lineage (GTDB taxonomy): Bacteria > Pseudomonadota > Gammaproteobacteria > Burkholderiales > Burkholderiaceae_C > Allorhodoferax. Next base: position 3,325 of record CAIPBW010000076.1, on the reverse strand, counting down.
ACGCTGCACGGCAACTGGCCAACGCCACCAAGACCACGGCGCAGCTCTCCACCATTTCGCCGCGCTGGCTCACGCACCTGCTGCAATGGGTGCCGGTGGAAGCGGGTATTTACCGGCTCAACCAGGTCAAGAACCCCGAAGCGATCAAGGTCACCTGCACCGCGCGCGAAAGCGAAAACCAGTTGCCGCGCACCTTTGTCGATTACGAAGAAAAGCCGCGCGAGTTTTATCTGAACGCGGTCAGCACCATCCTGGACGTGCACACCCGCATTTCCGACCTCTACAGCAGCCCGCACGACCAGATCAAGGAACAACTGCGCCTGACGATCGAGACCATCAAGGAAAACCAGGAAAGCGAACTCATCAACAACCCCGACTACGGACTGCTCTCGCAGGTGACGGACGAGCAGCGCATCTTCCCGCTCACGGGCGCGCCCACGCCCGACGACCTGGACGAACTGCTGACCAAGGTCTGGAAAGAGCCCGCCTTCTTCCTGGCGCACCCGTTGGCCATTGCCGCCTTTGGACGCGAAGCCACGCGCCGTGGCACGCCGCCACCCACAGTGAGCCTGTTTGGCTCGCAGTTCATCACCTGGCGCGGCGTTCCGCTGATCCCCAGCAACAAGGTGCCCGTGGCCGACGGCAAGAGCAAGGTGCTGCTGCTGCGCGTGGGCGACAAGCGCCAGGGCGTGGTCGGCCTGTTCCAGCCGGGGCTGCCGGGCGAGCAAAGCCCGGGTCTGTCGGTGCGCTTCATGAGCATCAACGACCAGGCGATTTCGAGCTACCTGATTTCGCTCTACTGTTCGTTGGCCGTGCTTACCCCCGACGCGCTGGCCGTGCTTGACGATGTGGAAGTGGGCAAGTACCACGACTATGCCGACACCTACAAGTAAACCGCTGTGAGCACCCCAGGCTTTTCGCCGCCCGCCGGGGCGGTGCCTCCCTTCGATCCGGCGCAGATCGCCCAGATGGCCAACGCCCTGTTTGCCGCAGGCCCCTCGGGGCTGCCTGCGGCAAACGGCGTGCCCAGCGGCGTGCAGTCGCCCTACAACATCGCTCCTGCGGGCTCGCCCCTGGCCAGCCCCGCAGGCTTTGGCCCGGGCGTGCCGGGTACGCCGATTCCCCAAGGCCAGATGCCCGGCACCAATCTGCTGCCGGCCTCGCCCACGCCGCTGGCATCGCTGGCGCACCGCGCACCGGCGCTGCTACCGCACGCGCAGGCCGGCAACGGCGTGCCCGACGCCGCCTTGAGCCAGTTGCCCGCTTACTCACCGCGCTTTGGCAGCGCAGTGCAAGGCGTGCCCCAGGCCAGCGCCGCAGCCGCGCCCAGCGCTGCGCCACAGCCCACCAGCCCGCAAGGACCGTTCTACTTTCTGAACGACGCCTTTGGCCACCCCTCGGCGCAGAGCACCCCCGCCAGCGAAGCACTGGCCGCAGCACCCCAGTACTACTTTGTGGACTCGGTGGTGCTGCCCAATGGCTCCGTCACACCGGCCAAGGCCGACCCGCATGGCAGTGCGCCCCAGATCGCGCCCAGCCAGCACCCGCCGTTTGACGTAAACGCCATCCGGCGCGACTTTCCCATCCTGCAAGAGCGCGTCAACGGGCGCCAGATTGTGTGGTTTGACAACGCCGCCACCACGCAAAAGCCGCAGTCGGTGATCGACCGCCTGGCCTACTTTTACGCGCACGAAAACTCCAACATCCACCGCGCCGCGCATGCACTCGCCGCACGCGCCACCGATGCCTATGAGCAGGCGCGCGAAAAGGTGCGCGCCTTCATCAACGCGCCCGATGTGAACGAAGTGATCTTTGTGCGCGGCACCACCGAGGCCATCAACCTGGTGGCCAAAAGCTGGGGTGCGCAGCACGTGGGGCAGGGCGACGAGATCATCGTCAGCCACCTGGAGCACCACGCCAACATCGTTCCCTGGCAGCAGCTCGCTGCCGCCAAGGGCGCCACGCTGCGCGTGATTCCGGTGGACGACAGCGGGCAGGTGTTGCTCGACGAGTACCAGAAGCTGCTGAGCGACCGCACCAAGATCGTGGCGGTAACGCAGGTCTCCAACGCGCTTGGTACGGTGGTGCCGGTCAAGGAGATCGTGGCGCTGGCGCATCGTGCGGGTGCCAAGGCACTGGTGGACGGTGCGCAATCGGTCTCGCACATGCGCGTGGACGTGCAGGACATTGACGCCGACTTCTTTGTGTTCTCGGGCCACAAGGTGTTTGGGCCCACCGGCATTGGCGTGGTCTGGGGCAAGCGCGCCGTGCTCGAAGACATGCCGCCCTGGCAGGGTGGCGGCAACATGATTGCCGACGTAACCTTCGAGAAAACGGTGTACCAGCCCATCCCCAACAAGTTTGAGGCCGGCACCGGCAATATTGCCGACGCCGTGGGGCTGGGTGCAGCCATCGACTACGTCAACCGCATCGGCATCGAGAACATAGGCCGCTACGAGCACGAACTGTTGTGCTACGGCATGCAGCAGCTTGCCACCATCCCGGGCGTGCGCCTGGTGGGCACGGCGGCGGACAAGGCCAGCGTGATGTCGTTTGTGCTGGCGGGCTACAGCACCGACGAGGTCGGCCAGGCGCTCAACGCCGAAGGCATTGCGGTGCGCACCGGCCACCACTGCGCGCAGCCGATCCTGCGCCGCTTTGGGCTGGAGACTACGGTGCGCCCGTCGCTGGCGTTTTACAACACCTTTGACGAGGTGGACCGCCTGGTGGCTGTGGTGCGTGCATTGGCTGGGCAGAAGAGGTGACCACGCTGGTGATTGTTCCGGGCTGGCGCGACTCCGGCCCCGGCCACTGGCAAAGCCTGTGGGCCGAGCAGTGGCCGGGCGCGGTGCGGGTGCAGCAGGACGACTGGATCACCCCCTCGCGCCAGGCTTGGGTGGCCTCCATTGGCAAGACCATTCTGGCGCAGGAGGGGCCGGTGGTGATTGCTGCGCACAGCCTGGGCTGCATTGCCACCAGCCACCTGCCCGCGGAACTGGCGGCGCGCATCCAGGGCGCGCTGCTGGTGGCCCCGGCCGACCCTGAGCGCCGTGGTGCCCTGACCGACTTTGCCCCCGTGCCCTACCAAAGCCTGCCCTACCGCAGCATTCTGGTGGCCAGCAGCGACGACCCCTACTGCCCCGTGCGCACCGCCGGAGCCTACGCGCGCGCCTGGGGCAGCGAATTTGTGCGCCTGCAAAAGGCCGGTCACATCAACGTGGAAGCCGGCTTTGGCCCCTGGCCGCTGGGCTTGGCCTTGCTGCATTCGCTGTTCGGGCTCAGCCCCCTGGCCCCTGCTCTCGCGGCCGACAGTGTGAACACCACG
>CAIPBW010000075.1 GCA_903863395.1 uncultured beta proteobacterium | reverse complement strand
GGAGCGGGTGGAAATCCTGCGCGATTTGCGCTTGGGGGCGTTTGACGTGTTGGTGGGCATCAACCTGCTGCGCGAAGGGCTGGATATCCCCGAGGTCTCGCTGGTAGCGATTCTGGACGCCGACAAGGAAGGCTTTTTGCGCTCCGAGCGCTCGCTCATCCAGACCATTGGCCGGGCCGCGCGTAACGTGCAAGGGCGTGCCATTTTGTACGCCGACAAGGTCACCGATTCGATGCAGCGCGCCATGGGCGAGACCAACCGACGCCGCGACAAGCAAATCGCCCACAACCTCAAGCAAGGCATCACGCCGCGCAGCATCGTCAAGCAGGTGCGCGATCTGATCGACGGGGTCTACAGCGAGAAGGCGGGCAAGGAGGCGTTGCGCCTGGAGCGCGACGCGATGGCGCGCGCCCAGGTCGAGGAGATGAGCGAGAAGGACATCTCGCGTGAAATCAAGCGGCTCGAAAAACTGATGATGGAGTGTGCGCGCAATCTGGAGTTTGAGAAGGCGGCACAAGTGCGCGACCAGCTCAGCTTGTTGAAGGAACAAGCCTTTGGTGCTCCGGGCAAGGACGCTGTGCTGGTGTTCCCCTTGAAGTGAAAACAGGGGCTTTGGCCCGAAAATGCGAGTACCCGAGTAAATTAGTTGGTTTCTTGCTATACTCGACGCTGAAGGTCAACAAAACCACTGAAGGAGGATGCCATGCGTCTCACCACCAAAGGCCGCTTTGCGGTTACCGCGATGATCGATCTGGGCTTGCGTCAGAGCAACGGGCCGGTCACCTTGGCGGCGATCAGTCAGCGTCAGGAGATTTCCCTGTCGTACCTGGAGCAACTCTTTGGCAAGTTGCGCCGCCACGAGCTGGTGGAGTCTACCAGAGGCCCCGGGGGCGGCTATACGCTGGCGCGCAAGGCGCGCGACATCACGGTGGCGGACATTATTTTGTCGGTCGATGAGCCGCTGGACGCAACCCAGTGCGGCGGACACGAAAATTGCCATGGCGAGGGCGCGCAGTGCATGACGCATGACCTGTGGGCTGCATTGAACACCCGCATGGTGGAGTTTCTGGACTCGGTCAGCCTGCAAAAGCTGGTGGACGACCAGTTGGCCAAGGGCTTGCAGGTGGAAGACAAGCCCAGCGTCAAGCGCGCGCTGTCGGCCATGCCGATCAACAAGCCGATTCGCATCAACGCGCCTAATTCGGTGTTTGCCCTGGGCAACGCCTTTGCCAAAAACTGAGCCGCAGCCGTTGCTCGCCGTTTTCCCAATTTTCTAGCTTAGTACGCCATGGACTCCACTCCCCACTTTCCGATTTACATGGATTACAGCGCCACCAACCCCTGCGACGAGCGGGTGGTGGGCGCAATGGTGCCGTGGTTGCGCAACCACTTTGGCAATCCGGCATCACGCAGCCACGCCTGGGGATGGGAAGCCGAAGCCGCCGTGGAAAAGGCGCGCGAACAGGTGGCAGCCCTGATAGGCGCGGATTCGCGCGAAATTGTCTGGACGTCGGGTGCCACCGAGTCGAACAATCTGGCACTCAAGGGTGCGGCCCATTTCTACCAAGGCAAGGGCAAGCACATCATCACGGTCAAGACCGAGCACAAGGCGGTGCTTGATACCTGCCGCGAACTTGAGCGCCAGGGTTTTGACGTGACCTACCTCGACGTGCAGGAAGACGGCCTGGTCAATCTGGACGCCTTTACCAGCGCCATCCGTGCCGACACCATTCTGGCCAGCGTCATGTTTGTGAACAACGAGATTGGCGTGATCCAGGACATCGCCGCGCTGGGCGCGGTGTGCCGCAGTAAGGGCGTGATTTTCCACGTCGATGCGGCCCAGGCCACGGGCCGGGTGGCGTTTGACCTGGCCACGTTGCCGGTGGACTTGATGAGTCTGACGGCCCACAAGACCTATGGCCCCAAAGGCATTGGCGCGCTGTTTGTGCGACGCAAGCCGCGTGTGCGCCTGGAAGCGCAGATGCACGGTGGCGGCCACGAGCGCGGTATGCGTAGCGGCACGCTGCCCACCCACCAGATCGTGGGAATGGGCGAGGCCTACCGCATCGCCAAGGAAGAAATGGCGCAGGAGAATGTGCGCATCCAGGCCTTGCACGATCGCATGCTCGCGGGCCTGCAAGGCATTGAGCAGGTGTTCATCAACGGACACCTCACGCAGCGCGTGCCGCATAACCTCAACATGAGCTTCAACTACGTCGAAGGCGAGTCTCTGATGATGGGCATCAAGGGGTTGGCGGTGAGCAGCGGCTCGGCCTGTACCTCGGCGTCGCTGGAACCCAGCTATGTGCTGCGGGCGCTGGGGCGCAGCGACGAACTCGCGCACAGCAGCCTGCGCATGACCATTGGGCGCTGGACCACCGAGGCCGATATCGACTACGCGGTGGACACGATCAAGACCAACGTTGCCAAGTTGCGCGAACTCAGTCCGCTGTGGGAGATGTACCAGGATGGTGTCGATATTTCGAGCATCCAGTGGGCGACGCATTAGGTCATTGGGTATTTCAGTGTGAACCGTGGCTTTGAGGCTGCGGACACGGTCCTTAATTGATTGGAGAGTCAGATGGCATATTCGGACAAGGTGGTGGACCACTACGAGAATCCCCGCAATGTTGGAAGCTTTGAAAAAGGCGACGATTCGGTTGGGACCGGCATGGTGGGCGCGCCCGCCTGCGGCGACGTGATGAAGCTGCAAATCAAGGTCAACCCCGACACCGGCGTGATTGAAGACGCGCGTTTCAAGACCTACGGTTGCGGCTCGGCCATTGCCTCGTCGTCATTGGTGACGGAGTGGGTCAAGGGCAAGACGCTGGACCAGGCGGCGGCCCTGAAGAACAGCCAGATTGCCGAAGAACTGGCGTTGCCGCCGGTCAAGATTCATTGCTCCATCCTGGCCGAAGACGCCATCAAGGCGGCAGTGGACGACTACAAGAAGAAACACCTGGGTTGAAATTGATATGGCAGTTACCCTGACCGAGGCCGCGGCGCGCCACGTTACGCGATACCTTACCAAGCGTGGCAAGGGCGTCGGTGTGCGCCTGGGCGTCAAGACCACGGGCTGCTCCGGGCTGGCTTACCAGTTGGAGTACGTGGACGAACTGGCACCCGAAGACCTGGTGTTTGAAGGCCACGGGGTCAAGGTGCTGGTGGACCCCAAGAGTCTGGCGTACATCGACGGTACCCAACTCGACTTTGTGCGGGAGGGTTTGAACGAGGGTTTCCGGTTCAACAATCCCAATGAGCGCGACAAGTGCGGCTGTGGTGAGTCTTTTCGGGTGTGAATCTCCAATCCAATGATTTCGAGCTGTTTGGCCTGAAGCAGCAATTTGCCCAGGAGCGCGATGAAGTGGACGCGCTCTGGAAGGCCTTGCAGCGCCAGGCGCATCCGGACAAATTTTCGGCGCAAGACGCTGCTGCCCAGCGTGTGGCGATGCAGTGGTCGGTGCGCATCAACGAAGCGCACCAACGCCTCAAAGACCCGGTCAAGCGTGCTGCCTACCTGTGCGAACTCGCCGGAGCGCCCATCAACCTGCATAGCAACACCGCCATGCCAGCTGAATTTCTGATGCAGCAAATGCAGTGGCGCGAAGCACTGGACGAAGCGCAAGGCGTTGAGGCGGTGCAAGCGCTGGAATCGGAAGTGCGATCGGCCAGAACGCGCTTGTTGCAGCAGGTGGCAAGCCTGATTGACCAGGATCACGACTTTGCAGCAGCGGCCCAGGCCGTGCGCTGCCTGATGTTCATGGAAAAGTTTGTCCACGACCTGGGGCAGCGCCTGGAGGCGTTGGAAAGCTAGGACAATTGAGCTATGGCGCTTCTACAAATTTCAGAGCCGGGCCAAACGCCCCAACCCCACTCGCGCCGCATCGCCGTGGGAATCGACCTGGGTACCACGCATTCGCTAGTGGCATCGGTGCGCAATGGCGTAGCCGAGTGCCTGCCCGATGCACAGGGTCACACCATCCTGCCGTCGGTGGTGCGCTACCTGCGAGGGGGCGGGCGCCAGATCGGGCAGGACGCCATCGCTGCCCAGGCCAGTGACGCGCAGAACGTGATTGCCTCGGTCAAACGCTTCATGGGGCGCAAGTTGGCCGACATCGCCCAAGCGGGCAAGTTGCCGTATCGCTTTGTGGACCACGTAGGCATGCTCGGCATCGAAACGGTTGCCGGTGAAAAATCGCCAGTGGAGGTGAGCGGCGAAATTCTGGCCACCTTGCGTTACCGCGCCGAAGACACCTTTAGCGACGATCTGTTTGGTGCTGTCATCACCGTGCCCGCGTATTTTGACGATGCCCAGCGCCAGGCCACCAAAGACGCTGCGCGTCTGGCGGGCTTGAACGTGCTGCGCCTGATCAACGAACCCACCGCCGCCGCCATTGCCTATGGCTTGGATAACGGCAGCGAGGGGGTGTACGCGGTTTTTGATTTGGGCGGTGGCACTTTCGATATTTCGATTCTGCGGCTGACACAGGGTGTGTTCGAGGTGGTGGCTACCGGCGGCGACTCGGGCCTGGGCGGCGACGATTACGACCACGCCCTGGCAGACTGGGCGCTGGCCCAGACTGGAGTGGCAACGGTTACGCCGTCTGACAAGGCGACCCTGAAGATGGCGGCGCGCAGTTGCAAAGAGGCGTTGTCGTCTGCCACGAGTGCAGCCTTTCACGCGGTGCTTTCCAGCGGCAGCGTGGATTGTGTGGTGAGCCAGGAGCAGTTCGGCACGATCACGTCTGCGTTGACCGCGCGCACGATTGCGGCGGTGCGCAAGGTATTGCGCGACGCGCAGCTTGACAAAGCCGATGTGCGCGGCGTGATCATGGTTGGGGGCTCAACCCGCATGCCACCG
>CAIPBW010000074.1 GCA_903863395.1 uncultured beta proteobacterium | reverse complement strand
GAATGACAGTTTCCTCCGTCCCGCCTGACCGCATTGGGCTGACAGTTGACATAGCCAGCGTTCCAAAACAGACGAAACGTTGCTGCTTGGCATTAGCTCTTGGCCGGCACCGGGACCCAGTATTTGCACAGCTGCTCGTTCCAGAACTCGGAGTAAGTAATGCTTTCGAGCACTCCTCCTGCGCGCTCTATCGTGGCCCGCGACGGCAAGTTGTCTTCGGCTGTGTAGAGTAGGACCGTTCCGAGGCCAATTCGTCGCGCTTCCACCAGAGCCACTGCAAGTGCCAGATGGCCAAAACCCTCGCCGCGGTGCGACGGGGCGACGTCATAACCGATATGTCCGCCATTCGACGCGAGAAACGGAGTGTCAATCGAGTGCCGCAGACGTGTAACGCCTGCTACGGCGCCCTCGGTTGTGACAAGCCAACGGTGTGTGCAGGGTACGAATCCTTCAGGGAGATTGACGCCAGACTCCTCGTCACAGAGGCTTTGAACATAAGCGCCAAAGTCAAGACGGGCCGGAGCGTAGAACTCGCTGTTATGAGGGTCCCGTGTGTCGAAGTCGTCGAGCATTGCGAGGAAAGCTCGTTCGAACTCGGCAGTGGGTGAAACAGGAATAGCGGTCATTTCCTCAGTGGACAACGTTGGTTCAATGCAGCCTAGGAAGCTCAATATGTTGGGCGCCGCTCCATAAATTAGCCATCAAATCGTCCTGAAAATGGCTTGCAGACTAGGCATGCGCTCGTTGTCGAATCGTATCAAACTGGAAAGCGTTGCTGGACGGCTGCTCCCGCTGCAATTCTGCCGTTCGCACAAGCGCTTGCCTATCCCCCGAACGGGTGAATTTCGTCACTGGCTGCACGCGCGGCTCTCCCGAAAACCAGCAAGGTAATTTGCAGGCATACCAACAATGTTGGCCGCCGAGGGCAGTGGGGTGGATGGCGTAGCGTGGACTTGGGGTTTTGCCAAGTAGGGAAGGAGCAGAGGGCGCAGCCCTCTGCGGGTGACCTGAGCGCAGCCGCCTACCCCAGCGCCCTCGGCCAGCAATTCAGAAGGTTTCCCAATCGTCCGTGCCGCTGTTGCTGGCCGGTGGTGCCTTGGGCGCGGCGGGGGAGATGGACGGCGCAGCGAGCGCCACCTTCTTGTTCGGCAAGGCGGGTGCCACGCGTTTGGCCGGTGCCTTGTTGTGCAGGGTGGGCGCGCGCGCTGCGGCCAGGGGGCGCGGTTGCGGGGTGGGGGCGAAGCGCTGGATGGGCTTGGGCTGATCCGTTTCGCTGAGTTTGAACACTGCCACGGCGCGCACCAGTTCGTCGGCCTGGCTTTTGAGGCTGCTGGCGGCGGCGGCCATCTGCTCCACCAGGGCTGCGTTTTGCTGGGTGGCCTGATCGATGTGGCCAATGGCTTCGCCCACCTGCGACACGCCTGCGGCCTGCTCGTTGCTGGCCGCGCTGATCTCGCCAACGATGTCGGTCACGCGCTGAATGCTGCTCACCACTTCGGTCATGGTGGCACCGGCCTGGTCTACCAGGTTGCTGCCAAATTCCACGCGCTCGACGCTGGCGTTGATGAGCGCCTTGATCTCTTTGGCGGCTTGGGCCGAGCGGCCCGCCAGCGCGCGCACTTCGGTGGCCACCACGGCAAAGCCGCGGCCCTGTTCGCCCGCGCGCGCGGCTTCCACCGCCGCATTCAGGGCCAGGATGTTGGTCTGGAAGGCAATGCCGTCGATCACGCTGATGATGTCGGCAATCTTGCGCGAGCTGTCGTTGATGCCGCGCATGGTCTGCACCACTTCGTTGACCACGGTGCCACCGCGCATGGCGACGCTGGAAGCGCCATGGGCCAACTGGCTGGCCTGGCGTGCGTTGGCGGCGCTGTTGGATACCGTGGAGTCGAGCTCTTCCATGGACGATGCGGTTTGCTGCAGCGCGCTGGCCTGCTGCTCGGTGCGCGCTGACAGGTCGTTGTTTCCCTGGGCAATCTCGGCGCTGGCGTTGGCCACGCTTTCCGAGCCCTGGCGCACCGAGGCCACCAGTTGGATCAGGTTGTCCTGCATGGCGCGCAGCGAGCGCAGCAGGTCTCCCACTTCGTCCTGGCCGCCATCTTCAATGGTGTGGCTCAGGTCGCCCTGCGCCACCTTTTCTGCAATGGTGGCTGCGCGCAACAGCGGGCGCACGATCTGGCGGCTCAGCCACACCGCGCCCATGAGCGAAGCAGCCATCACCAGCACCATCACCATCAGCGAAATGCGGTTGGCCGCGCGCGCCTGGGCGGTGGCCTGTTCCTTGGCGGCGGCTTCTTCGCGGGACAGGGCGGCGCGCAGTTGTTCCAGGGTCTCGGTGGCGGCACGGTCTTTGCCCCGGGCGGCCTTGTCACCGGCGGCAAAATCGTTGTCGGCTGCCTTGTAGGCGTCAAAGGCTTGGCGGTAGGCTTCGCGCGCCTTGGCCATCTCGTCGGCCACTTGGCGCACCTGCGCCTTGTGCGGGCTGGCGTTGTCCACCAGTTGGTCAAGTTCCTTGATGCGCTGGCCGACGGCGTCCATTTCCTTCTGGTGCGCGGCCCAGTATTTCTCCTGGTCCTTGGGGTCCTTGCCGCGCAGCAACACGTTTTTCCACTCCTGCACAGCGGTCGCAAAATGGGCCGAGATTTCGGCACCCTTTTTGTAACCGGCCACATGGTGCAGCACGTCGTCCTCAAACGCGGTCACCGCCTGGTTGAGCTTGTAAATGCCAAACAGGCCACCAAAAAACAGCAGGCCCAGCGCCAGCGCAAATGCCAATGGAAGTTTCCAGCCTAGCTTCATGGACGTCCTCTTGAAGGGTGTGCGCAGCGGTGGTTTGCGCTGCGGTCAGGAATGCTCGCAGCATAGCAAACAGTTCGTGGTTTGGGTTTTCGTGGGCGAGTTTGCTACACTGGGGCCATGTTCATTCATCGCATCTTCATCACGGGTTGTAGCGACCGGGGAGCCTGGCCCTGGCGTACCTGCACCGTCTTGTTTGAGCTGTAGCGCAAGTTTCGCGGCCCATCCCGCAGCGGGGCGGCGCAGCGGCTCTCTCCCCTCCCCGGCGTTGGCCTGGGGAAACCCCGGATGGCAGAAGACGCCGCCCCCAGTGTGGCGTCAATGTTCCTGACAAGCATCGGAACATCAGACATGGAGAGCTTCATCGTGATTACCGAAACTGAATTTCAGGCCCTGAGCGCACAAGGCTACAACCGCATCCCCCTGATGGCGCAGGCGTTTGCCGACCTGGAAACGCCGCTGTCGCTGTACCTCAAACTCGCGCACCAGCCTGGCCAAGCCGCCGCCAGCGACCCCGACAACGGCAAATACAGCTTTCTGCTGGAGTCGGTGGTGGGTGGCGAGCGCTTTGGCCGCTACAGCTTTATCGGCCTGCCCGCACGCACCCTGGTGCGCGCCAGCGGGTTTGGTGCGGCCGCCCGTACCGAGGTGGTGACCGACGGCGTGGTGGTGGAAACCTCCAGCGCCAATCCGCTGGACTTTATCGCCCAGTACCAGCAGCGTTTCAAGGTGGCGCTGCGCCCGGGCATGCCGCGTTTTTGTGGCGGAATGGCGGGCTACTTTGGCTACGACGCAGTGCGCTACATCGAGAAAAAGCTGGAGCACTCCTGCCCGCCCGACGAGATTGGCTGCCCCGACATCCTGCTGCTGCAGTGCGAAGAGCTGGCCGTAATCGACAACCTCTCGGGCAAGCTGTACCTGATCGTGTACGCCGACCCGGGCCAGCCGGAAGCCTACGCGCGCGGCAAGCGGCGCTTGCGCGAACTTAAAGAGCGCCTGGGCCAGGCGGTGTCGATTCCCGAGGTCAAACCCACGCCCAGCCATCCGGCGCAGCGCGACTTTGCCAAGGCCGACTACCTCGCCGCGGTGGAGCGCGCCAAGGCGCTGATTGCCGGGGGTGACTTCATGCAGGTGCAGGTGGGCCAGCGCATCAAGAAGCGCTATACCGAGTCGCCGCTGTCGCTGTACCGCGCGCTGCGCTCGCTCAACCCCAGCCCCTACATGTACTACTACCACTTTGGGGACTTCCATGTGGTGGGAGCCAGCCCCGAGATTCTGGTGCGCCAGGAGGCCATGCCTGCGCGCGGCCCGACCGAGCAGGGCGCGCACTCCGCGCCAGCGCGGCCCGAGACCAAGATCACGATTCGCCCACTGGCCGGCACCCGAGCCCGGGGAGCCACGCCTGAGTTGGACAAGGCAGCCGAAGCCGAACTGGTAGGCGACCCCAAGGAGCGCGCCGAGCACGTGATGCTGATTGACCTGGCGCGCAACGACATTGGCCGCATTGCCAAGATTGGTAGCGTCAAGGTCTCGGACGCCTTTTGTGTGGAGCGCTACAGCCACGTGATGCACATCGTCAGCAACGTCGAAGGCACGCTGCAAGACGGCATGACCAGCATGGACGTGCTCAAGGCCACGTTCCCGGCAGGCACGCTCACCGGCGCGCCCAAGGTGCACGCCATGGAACTGATCGACCAGTTGGAGCCCACCAAGCGCGGCATCTACGGCGGTGCCTGCGGCTACCTGAGCTATGCCGGCGACATGGACGTGGCGATTGCCATCCGCACCGGCATCGTCAAGAACCAGACGCTTTACGTCCAGGCCGCAGCCGGGGTAGTGGCCGACAGCGTGCCCGAGCTGGAGTGGAAAGAAACCGAAGCCAAGGCGCGCGCCCTGCTGCGCGCGGCCGAGCTGGTGGAAGAAGGACTGGAGTGATCGCCATGGCAGCAAAAACCAGAATCCTGATGATCGACAACTACGACTCGTTCACCTACAACATCGTCCAGTACCTGGGCGAACTCGGTGCCGAGGTGGAGGTGTTCCGCAACGACGAGATTACGTTGGAGGGCATTAGCGAGCGCGCGCCAGACCGGCTGGTGGTGTCGCCCGGGCCGTGCTCGCCCGCGCAAGCCGGTATTTCGGTGGCGGCCATCCAGCACTTCATGGGGCGTCTGCCCATTCTGGGCGTGTGCCTGGGGCACCAGAGCATTGGCGCGGCGCTGGGCGGCACCATCGTGCGCGCCCAGCAACTCATGCACGGCAAGACCAGCGTGATCAGCACCACGCAGGAAGGCGTGTTTGCGGGATTGCCGCAGCAGTTCACGGTCAACCGATACCACTCGCTGGCGATTGAGCGCGCCACTTGCCCGGCGGCGTTGAAAATTACCGCCTGGACCGACGATGGCGAGATCATGGGCGTGCGCCACGCCGAGCTGCCCGATGCCGTGCGCCTGGAGGGGGTGCAGTTTCACCCCGAGTCGATCCTGACCGAGCATGGTCACGCCATGCTGCAGAACTTTCTGCGCTAAGCGCCGATAGACATGGAGGCTGAAATGACCCAAGACGTAGTGGACCTGCGCAGCGACACCGTCACCCAGCCCACGGCGGCGATGCGTGCGGCGATGCTGGCGGCCCCCCTGGGCGACGATGTGTTTGGCGACGACCCGAGCGTGCTGACGCTGCAGGAAAAAATTGCCGCCCTGCTAGGGCACGAGGCGGCGCTGTTTGTGCCGACCGGAACGCAGAGTAATTTGTGCGCGATTCTGGCGCACTGTCAGCGTGGCGACGAATACATCGTGGGCCAGATGGCGCACTGCTACCGCTGGGAGGGCGGCGGCGCAGCTGTCATGGGCAGCGTGCAGCCGCAACCCCTGAACCACCAGGCCGATGGCAGCTTGCTGCTGTCCGACATTGAAGCCGCCATCAAACCCGACGACGCGCACTTTGCCCGCACCCGGCTGCTGGCGCTGGAGAACACCCTGGGGGGCAAGCTGCTGCCCATGGACTATGTGCAGCAAGCCAGCGCACTGGCGCAACGCTACGGGCTGGTGCGCCATCTGGACGGGGCGCGGCTGTTCAATGCCGCTGTGGCCCAGGCCGAGCGCAGCGGCGGCACGGTGCTGGAGCAGGCGCGCGCGATTGCTACTTGCTTTGACAGTGTTTCGGTGTGCTTCAGCAAGGGGCTGGGTGCGCCGGTGGGCTCGGCCCTGTGCGGCAGCAAGGACTTCATCGCACGCGCGCACCGCATCCGCAAGATGGCCGGTGGCGGCATGCGCCAGTCGGGCATGCTCGCCGCTGCAGCGTTGTACGCGCTGGAGCACCATGTGGCGCGTCTGGCAGACGACCACGCGCTGGCGCGGCGTCTGGCGCAGGGGCTACAAGGGCTGGACTTGTTGGCGGTAGAGCCGCCGCACACCAACATCGTGTTTGTTGACCTGCTGGGCGCAGCGCGCGCGCAGTCCGAGGCGTTGCTGGCCTACCTCAAATCGCACGGGATTCTGGCCACCGGCCTGTACCGCCTGCGGCTGGTGACGCACCTGAACGTCAACGCGCAAGGCGTAGACCGCACCGTGGCGGCGATCCGCGCCTTTTTGACCACACTGCCTGGCAGCGGCCAGAGGGGCACCTGATGCTGGAGTCGCTGGGCATCGAGCATCTGGGCCTGTTTGTTCTGGCCGGGTGGCTGCTCAACCTCACGCCCGGGCCGGATGTGCTCTACATCGTCTCGAGCGCGCTGCGTGGCGGTGTGCGCGCGGGGGTGGTTGCGGCGCTGGGCATTACGGCCGGGTGCTTTGTGCATACGCTGGCGGCCGCCGTGGGGGTGAGCGCCTTGCTGGCGACATCGGCCACGGCGTTTGCCCTGCTCAAGTGGCTGGGGGCGGCGTATTTGCTCTATGTGGGCTGCAAGCTGCTGTTATCAAAACCACCGTCTGCGCTCACGCTGGACGCTGCCCCGGCCGATGCCGCACCGGGGCTTAAGGCCGTGCTGTGGCAGGGTTTTCTGACCAACGTGCTCAACCCCAAGGTGGCGCTGTTCTTTCTGGCATTTGTGCCGCAGTTCATTGCGCCGCTTGCGCCCAACCATGCGCTGGCCTTCGTGCTGTTGGGGCTGCTGTTCAACCTGAACGCCTTGCCGATCAACTTCGGTTACGCGCTGCTGGCCGGTTGGGCAGCCACGCACATGAGCATGGTGGCCCAGGGGCGGCACTGGCTCAACCGCATCGCAGGTGCGATGTTTGTAGGATTCGGAATCAAACTGGCGCTGACCGCAGCGCCCCAGGCTTAAGGAGAATTGCATGCCCACGTCCAGCGTCCAGATCACCGCCCAGGAGGCGCTCCAGCGCACCATCGAGCACCGCGAAATCTTCCATGACGAAATGCTGCACCTGATGCGGCAAATCATGTCGGGCGAGATGTCGCCGCTGATGATGGCTGCACTCATCACGGGCTTGCGCGTGAAGAAGGAAACCATCGGCGAAATCACCGCCGCTGCGCAGGTGATGCGCGAGTTCTCAACCAAGGTTGAGGTGGCCGACACCACCCATCTGGTGGACATTGTGGGCACCGGCGGCGACGCGTCCCACACCTTCAACATCTCCACCTGTTCCATGTTTGTGGCCGCTGCGGCCGGGGCCAAGGTCAGCAAGCATGGTGGCCGCAGCGTGAGCAGCAAAAGCGGCAGCGCCGATGTGCTCGAGGCGCTCGGGGTGAATATCAACCTCCCACCCGCTGCGATTGCCCGCTGCATTGCCGAAGTGGGGCTGGGCTTCATGTTTGCGCCCAACCACCACCCGGCCATGAAAAACGTGGCCCCGGTGCGGCGCGAACTGGGCATCAAGACGATTTTCAACATCCTGGGGCCGCTGACCAACCCGGCCGGTGCGCCCAATATCCTGATGGGCGTATTCCACCCCGACCTGGTGGGTATCCAGGTGCGTGCGCTCGAGCGCCTGGGTGCCGAGCACGCACTGGTGGTCTATGGCCGCGACGGCATGGACGAAGTCTCGCTGGGCGCGGCCACGCTGGTGGGCGAACTCAAGAACGGGAAAATCAGCGAGTACGAAATCCACCCGGAAGACTTTGGCATGGTAATGGCGAGCAACCGCTCGCTCAAGGTCTCTGGTGCCGAAGACTCCAAGGCCATGCTGCTGGGGGTGCTGCACAACCAGGCGGGCGCGCCCAAGGAGATTGTGGCGCTCAACGCGGGTCTGGCGCTGTATGCGGCCAATGTGGCAGATAGCATGGAGAGTGGCATTGCCCTTGCGCGTGCCGCGATTGAATCCGGGGCGGCGCTCTCCAAGCTGGAGCAGTTGGTGGCTTTCTGCAAGTCCTCAGGCGGGGTTTGAACATGAGTGACATTCTTGACAAAATCAATGCGGTAAAGCACCAGGAGGTGGCCGCCGCCAAGAAGCGCAAGTCGATCGAGGCGATGCGCGCCGATGCCGAGTCGCGCGTGCTGACGCGCGACTTTGTCGGTGCTATGCGCGCCAAGATCGCCGCGGGCCGCCCGGCAGTGATCGCCGAAATCAAAAAAGCCAGCCCGTCCAAGGGCGTCCTGCGCGACGAATTTTTTGCCGCCGATATCGCGCAAAGCTACGCGGAATGGGGCGCGGCCTGTTTGTCGGTGCTCACCGACGTGCAGTTTTTCCAGGGTTCGGTGGACTACCTCAAGCAGGCGCGGGCGTCGTGCCAGCTTCCGGTCTTGCGCAAGGATTTTCTGGTGGACCCCTACCAGATCTATGAATCCCGCGTGATGGGCGCTGACTGCATTCTCTTGATCGCCGCCAGTTTGGAAGATGCCCAGATGCAGGAGTTTGAGGCGATTGCCCACAGTCTGGACATGGCGGTGCTGGTGGAGGTGCACGACCAGCCCGAGCTGGAGCGCGCCCTGAAACTCAAAACGCCGCTGGTGGGCATCAACAACCGCAACCTCAAGACTTTTGAGGTGTCGCTGCAAACCACGCTGGACATGCGCAGCCTGGTGCCGGCTGACCGTTTGCTGGTGACCGAAAGCGGCATCCACAGCCGCGACGACGTGCTGCGCATGGGAGCCGCTGGCGTGAGCGCCTTTTTGGTTGGCGAAGCTTTCATGCGCGCGCCCGACCCCGGCGTCGCTCTCAACGCCTTGTTTGGGTAAAGGCCGGGCTGTGCAGCCACAGATGGACCAATTGGCCTCGGCCGACCCGGCAGACTGGCTTGTGGCACCCGGCTGGCAGCCGCTGGTGGACGCGTTTTTCGGGTCGCAGCAGGGTCAATCGCTACTCGGGTTTCTGCGCCAGCGGCTCGATGCGGGCGCTTGCGTGTTTCCGCCGCAACCGCTGCGCGCCCTGGAACTGACGCCGCCCGAGGGGCTGCGCGTGGTGATTTTGGGGCAGGACCCCTACCACGGGCGCGGTCAGGCCGAAGGCCTGGCCTTTTCTGTGGCACCCGGCGTAGCACTGCCGCCGTCGCTGCGCAATATTTTCAAGGAATTGCAGCGCGACCTGGGTGCGCCGTTTCCGCCGTTTCCCAGTCCCGGCGGCAGTCTGGTGCGCTGGGCTCGGCACGGCGTGCTGCTGCTCAACACCTGCCTGACGGTGGAGGAAGGGCAGCCCGCCAGCCACAGCGGGCGTGGCTGGGAGCGGCTGACCGACGCCGTAATCGCACATGCTTCGCAGCAGGCGCGCGCCGCCGTTTTCATGCTCTGGGGCGCGCACGCGCAAGGCAAACGCGTGCTGATCGACGAAACCCGCCATCTGGTGCTGGCGGCTAACCACCCGTCGCCGCTTTCGGCGCTGCGCCCGCCGCTGCCCTTCATCGGCTGCGGCCATTTTTCCCGCTCGCGAGAGTGGCGCGAGCAGCACGCGCCTCCCGAGGAAGCGGCTTGAAGGCTGCTTGGGCCGCTCTTTGATTCTTCTTCTGGTCTGAATTTATGGCTGAGGGTCAAACTTCATGGCATAATCCAAGGTTCACCAAAGGAGAGGTGGCCGAGTGGTTAATGGCAGCAGACTGTAAATCTGCCCTCTTACGAGTACGCTGGTTCGAATCCAGCCCTCTCCACCAGTGACAAGTTGACTGATGCCTGTAAGGGCGAGCCTTGGCGGGGTTCGTATAGTGGTAATACCTTAGCCTTCCAAGCTAAAGCGAGGAGTTCGATTCTCCTACCCCGCTCCACAGTCAAGGGTCACGGTTGGTTGTAAAGATTTTGATAGCCCATTTGGCTCAGTGGTAGAGCACTCCCTTGGTAAGGGAGAGGTCGCGGGTCCGATTCCCGCAATGGGCACCAGTTTTTGATGGTTTGAACTCTTCACTTTTCGGAGCTGATTATGGGAAAAGAAAAATTCGCACGTACCAAGCCCCACGTCAATGTGGGCACGATTGGGCACGTTGACCACGGCAAGACCACGCTGACGGCGGCCATCACCTCGGTGCTGGCGGCCAAGTTTGGCGGCACGGCCAAGGCCTACGACCAAATTGACGCGGCTCCCGAAGAAAAGGCACGCGGCATCACCATCAACACCGCGCACGTTGAATACGAAACGGCCAACCGCCACTACGCCCACGTAGACTGCCCCGGACACGCTGACTATGTGAAGAACATGATCACCGGTGCGGCCCAGATGGACGGCGCCATTTTGGTCTGCTCTGCTGCTGACGGCCCCATGCCCCAGACCCGCGAGCACATCCTGCTGGCCCGTCAGGTGGGTGTTCCCTACATCATCGTCTACCTCAACAAGTGCGACATGGTCGACGACGCCGAACTGCTCGAACTCGTTGAAATGGAAGTGCGCGAACTGCTCGACAAGTACGACTTCCCCGGTGACGCCACCCCCATCATCCACGGCTCGGCCAAACTCGCCATGGAAGGCGACAAGGGCGAACTCGGCGAAGGCTCCATTCTGAAGCTGGCCGAAGCACTGGACACCTACATCCCCCTGCCCGAGCGCGCAGTGGACGGCGCATTCCTGATGCCCGTCGAAGACGTGTTCTCCATCTCGGGGCGCGGCACCGTGGTGACGGGCCGTGTTGAGCGTGGAGTGATCAAGGTTGGCGAAGAAATCGAAATTGTCGGTATCAAGCCCACCCTGAAGACCACCTGCACCGGCGTGGAAATGTTCCGCAAGCTGCTTGACCAAGGCCAAGCGGGTGACAACGTCGGCATCTTGCTGCGCGGCACCAAGCGCGAAGAAGTGGAACGCGGCCAAGTGCTGTGCAAGCCCGCCTCGATCAAGCCGCACACCCACTTCACGGGTGAAATCTACGTTCTGTCCAAGGACGAAGGTGGCCGCCACACGCCGTTCTTCAACAACTACCGTCCCCAGTTCTACTTCCGCACGACGGACGTAACCGGTGCGATCGAGTTGCCTGAAGGCAAAGAAATGGTGATGCCGGGCGACAACGTCTCGATCACGGTCAAGTTGATCAACCCGATCGCCATGGAAGAAGGCCTGCGTTTCGCGATCCGCGAAGGTGGCCGTACCGTTGGCGCCGGTGTGGTTGCCAAGATTCTGGAATAAGGAAAACCATGGCCACCAAGCAAAAAATCCGCATCCGCCTGAAGGCGTTTGACTACAAGCTTATCGACCAATCGGCCGCTGAGATTGTGGATACCGCCAAGCGTACCGGTGCCATCGTCAAGGGCCCCGTGCCCCTGCCCACGCGCATGAAGCGTTTTGACATTCTGCGTTCGCCCCACGTCAACAAGACCAGTCGCGACCAGTTCGAAATCCGCACGCACCAGCGCCTGATGGATATCGTGGACCCCACCGACAAGACCGTCGACGCTTTGATGAAGCTCGATTTGCCTGCCGGTGTGGACGTTGAAATCAAGCTGCAGTAAGTAGTAAGTCTCCCGGCGGGCCGATTTTTTCGGCCCATCGGGCATTGAGTAAGGCGTCGGGCTTGTACAGCTTGCAGGTTCGCGCTATACTCGCAGGCTTCACCGCAGAGGCTTATGGTATTTGCGTGGAAGTTTTATTAACAGTCTCCCACTGAAAAACACGGCAGCCAATTGAAGTTGCCGTGGTGGGAGTTACGGAGAAAACAATGAGTCTGAGCAATCACTTAGGGTTGCTGGGCCGCAAGGTGGGCATGATGCGCCTATTCACCGACGATGGGGACGCAGTGCCCGTCACGGTGGTGGATGTATCAAACAACCGCGTGACCCAGGTGAAAACCCAAGAGAACGATGGCTACGTTGCCTTGCAGGTGACGTTCGGTTCGCGCAAAGCATCGCGTGTAACCAAGCCCATAGCTGGCCACCTTGCCAAGGCAGGCGTGGAAGCTGGCGAAATCATCCAGGAATTCCGGGTCAGTGCAGAAGCTGCGGCCAAGTACGCCACTGGTGCGACTGTGCCTGTAGCCGATGTCTTCGCTGTGGGCCAGAAGGTGGACGTGCAAGGCACCTCCATCGGCAAGGGCTTCGCCGGCACCATCAAGCGTCACAACATGAGCTCGCAGCGCGCTTCGCACGGCAACAGCCGTTCGCACAACGTGCCCGGCTCGATTGGTATGGCGCAGGATCCGGGCCGTGTGTTCCCGGGCAAGCGCATGACAGGCCATCTGGGTGACGTCACCAAGACCACGCAGAACCTGGATGTGATCCGTATCGACGAAGCACGCCAACTGCTGCTGATCAAGGGCGCAATCCCTGGCGCAGCCGGTGGTTTCGTCACCGTCCGTCCGGCCGTCAAGGCCAAAGCCGTGAAAGGAGCGAACTGATGCAGCTCGAACTCCTCAATGACCAAGGCCAGGCAACGTCCAAGTACGACGCTCCTGAGACCGTGTTTGGTCGCGAATACAACGAAGATCTGGTGCACCAGGTTGTGGTCGCTTTTCAGGCCAATGCCCGTCAAGGCACACGCGCCCAGAAAGACCGCGAACAGGTTCATCACTCTACCAAAAAGCCGTTCAAGCAAAAGGGAACCGGTCGTGCTCGCGCCGGTATGACGTCTTCGCCGCTGTGGCGCGGAGGCGGTCGCATTTTCCCGAATATGCCCGACGAAAACTTTGCCCAGAAGATCAACAAGAAGATGTACCGCGCCGGTATGGCTTCGATCCTGTCGCAACTGGCCCGCGAAGGTCGCCTGGCGGTGGTGGACTCCCTCAAGGTGGACTCCCCCAAGACCAAGCCCCTGGCAGCCAAGTTCAAGGCCATGAATCTGGAATCGGTTCTGGTGATTGCAGACGAGGTTGATGAAAACCTGTACCTGGCATCGCGCAATCTGGTGAACATCCTGGTGGTAGAGCCCCGCTATGCGGACCCGCTCTCGTTGGTGCACTACCGCAAGGTGTTGGTGACCAAGGCTGCCATGGACAAACTCAAGGAGATGTTCGCATGAGCCACGGTCCCAATCTGAACAAGTTTGACGAAGGCCGCCTGATGCAGGTGCTCGTCGCTCCCATCGTGTCTGAAAAGGCCACCATGGTGGGTGAAAAGAGCAACGCGGTGACTTTCAAGGTGTTGCAAGACGCCACCAAGTATGAAATCAAGGCCGCTGTGGAATTGATGTTCAAGGTCTCGGTCAAGGGTGTCTCGGTGATGAACACCAAGGGCAAGTCCAAGCGTTTTGGCAAATCCATGGGCCGCCGCGACAACGTGCGCAAGGCTTATGTGACGCTGATGCCGGGTCAAGAACTCAACCTCGGCGGGGAGGCTGCGTAATCATGGCTGTAATCAAAATGAAACCGACTTCACCTGGCCGTCGTGGCGTGGTGAAGATCTCGCGCGATCACCTGTACAAGGGTGCGCCTCACGCTGCCTTGTTGGAGCCGCAATTCCAGCAGGCCGGTCGCAACAACAACGGTCACATCACCACCCGGCACAAGGGTGGCGGTCACAAGCACCACTACCGTGTGGTTGACTTTGTTCGCAACAAGGACGGCATTGCAGCCAAGGTGGAACGCATCGAATACGATCCGAACCGCTCGGCCCACATCGCCCTGGTTTGCTACGCCGATGGCGAGCGCCGCTACATCATCGCCCCGCGCGGTCTGGAAGTTGGCGCAAGCATCATGAGCGGCTCGGAAGCGCCGATTCGTGTCGGCAACACCCTGCCCATTCGCAACATCCCGGTGGGTTCGATCATCCACTGCGTTGAGCTGCAGGTTGGCAAAGGTGCGCAGATCATCCGCTCTGCCGGCACATCGGCCACCCTGCTGGCGCGCGAAGGCACTTACGCCCAGGTGCGTGTGCGCTCCGGTGAGGTTCGCAAGATCCACATCGACTGCCGCGCCACCATTGGCCAAGTCGCCAACGAAGAACACAGCCTGCGCCAATACGGCAAGGCCGGTGTCAAACGCTGGATGGGTATTCGCCCGACCGTTCGCGGTGTGGTGATGAACCCGGTTGACCACCCACATGGTGGTGGCGAAGGCAAGACCGGCGAAGGCCGTCATGCAGTCGATCCTTGGGGTAATCTGACCAAGGGTTACCGTACCCGTAACAACAAGCGCACGCAGGTCATGATCGTGTCGCGTCGCAAGAAGTAAGGGGAAGGCTCAATGACTCGTTCTCTCAAAAAAGGTCCGTTTGTTGACCATCACTTGGTAGCCAAGACTGAAAAAGCGGTCGCTACCAAGGACAAGAAGCCGATCAAGACCTGGTCGCGTCGCTCCATGATCCTGCCCGATTTCATCGGCTTGACCATCGCCGTGCACAACGGCAAGCAGCACGTTCCGGTCTATATCACCGATCAAATGGTTGGCCACAAGTTGGGTGAGTTTGCGCTCACACGGACTTTCAAGGGCCACCCTGCGGACAAAAAAGTCCAAAAGAAATAAGGAGGTGACCATGGAAACTCGTGCAACCCTTCGTGGCGTTCGTTTGTCGGTCGATAAAGGCCGTCTGGTCGCGGATCTGATCCGTGGCAAAAAGGTAGACCAAGCCCTCAACATCTTGCAATTCACGCAGAAAAAAGCTGCTGTGATCATCAAGAAGGTTCTGGAGTCGGCCATTGCCAACGCTGAGCACAATGATGGTGCAGACATCGACGAATTGAAGGTGAAAACCATCTACGTCGAGCAAGGTGCTTCGCTGCGCCGCTTCACGGCCCGCGCCAAAGGTCGCGGAAACCAAATCAGAAAACCCACGTGCCATGTGTACGTGACGGTTGGTAACTGAAAGAGGCCAGGAAGATATGGGACAAAAAATCCACCCAACCGGCTTTCGCCTGAGCGTGAGCCGCAACTGGTCGTCGCGCTGGTATGCGAACAACCGTGACTTCGCCGGCATGCTGGCCGAAGACATCAAGGTGCGCGAATACCTCAAGGCCAAGCTCAAGAATGCGTCGGTTTCGCGCATCCTGATCGAGCGTCCGGCCAAGAACGCGCGCATCACCATTTTCTCGTCACGCCCGGGCGTGGTCATCGGGAAAAAGGGCGAGGACATCGAAAACCTCAAGCGCGATCTGGGCAAGCAGCTTGGCGTGCCAGTGGCAGTGAACATCGAAGAAGTGCGCAAGCCCGAAATCGATGCCAAGCTGATCGCTGACTCGATCACGCAGCAGCTCGAAAAGCGCATCATGTTCCGTCGCGCCATGAAGCGCGCCATGCAAAACGCCATGCGTCTGGGTGCCTTGGGCATCAAGATCATGTCGGCTGGCCGTCTCAACGGGATTGAAATCGCGCGTACCGAGTGGTATCGCGAAGGCCGTGTGCCACTGCACACCCTGCGCGCTGACATCGACTACGGAACCTCTGAAGCCAAGACCACCTATGGTGTTATTGGTGTCAAGGTCTGGGTCTACAAGGGCGATACGCTGGGTCGCAACGACCTGCCGGCCGCTACCGAGACCCGCACCGAAGAAGAACGTCGCCCGCGTGGCCCGCGTCGCGATGACCGCGGCGGTGCACGCCCCGCTTCGGACCGTCCTGCACCGCGGGGTGTACGCCGCCCGGTCGGTGCGACCGCTGCGCCTGCCGATGGCAGCGACAAACCCGCTGAGGCCTCTGGGGCCGATGCCCTTAAACCCACCGTTAAGCGCGTTCGCAAAGTCGCCGCGCCAGCTGCAGCAGCTGACGGTAAAGGAGAATAACCATGTTGCAACCCGCTCGCCGGAAATACCGCAAAGAGCAAAAAGGCCGTAACACCGGCGTCGCGACCCGAGGCAGCTCGGTCGCATTCGGTGACTTTGGTCTCAAATGTACCGACCGCGGCCGTCTGACGGCTCGCCAGATTGAAGCTGCACGGCGTGCAATTTCCCGTCACGTCAAGCGTGGTGGCCGCATCTGGATTCGCGTGTTTCCTGATAAGCCCATTTCCCAAAAGCCTGCTGAAGTGCGTATGGGTAACGGCAAGGGCAACCCCGAGTACTACGTGGCTGAAATTCAGCCCGGCAAGATCGTGTTTGAAATCGTCGGCGTGACCGAAGAACTTGCGCGCGAAGCCTTTCGTTTGGCGGCTGCCAAATTGCCTTTGCGCACCACGTTTGTGGCACGCATGGTCGGCCAGTAATCAGGAGGACAGAACATGAAAACTACTGAACTGCGCCAAAAGGACGTTGCTGGTCTGGAAACGGAAATCAAAGCGCTGCAAAAAGCCCACTTTGGTTTGCGTATGCAAAAAGCCACGCAACAACTCAACAACACCGCTACGCTGCGCATTGCGCGCCGTGATATTGCTCGCGCCAAGACCATTCTTGTCGAGAAGCAAAGCGCTGATAAATCCGCCAAATAAGGAGCGATAAATGACGGAAGCTAAAAAATCCCTCAAGCGCACCTTGATTGGCAAGGTGGTCAGCGACAAGCGTGCCAAGACCGTGACCGTGCTCATCGAGCGCCGCGTCAAGCACGAACTCTATGGAAAAATTGTTGGCAAGTCCAGCAAGTACCACGCCCATGACGAAAAGGGCGAGTACAAAATGGGCGACGTGATTGAGATCACCGAGAGCCGCCCGATTTCCAAAACCAAGAACTGGGTTGCCACCCGTTTGGTCGAAAAGGCTGCAGTGGTCTAAACCAAAGACTTTGCAACGCAAAGGTCTTTCTCAAGCGGCTCACAATGTGGGCCGTTTTCATTTTTGCTTATACCCAGGAGATACCATGATCAAAGTAGGCGACACGCTCCCCTCCACCACGCTGATGGAATACATCGAAGTCGAGGGCGAGGGCTGCAGCCTTGGTCCTAACCCGGTGGACGTGGCCAAGGCCACTGCCGGCAAGACCATTGCGCTGTTTGCCTTGCCCGGTGCCTTCACTCCCACCTGCTCGGCCAAGCACGTGCCCGGCTACGTGGAAAACTGTGCCGCCTTCAAGGCCGCTGGTGTGGACGAGATCTGGTGCGTCAGCGTCAATGACGCTTTCGTGATGGGTGCCTGGGCGCGTGACCAAAAGAGCGCGGGCAAGGTCCGCATGTTGGCCGACGGCAGCGCCGCATTCGCGCAAGCCACCGGTTTGACGCTGGACCTCACCAGCAAGGGCATGGGCCTGCGCAGCAACCGCTATTCGATGCTGGTCAAGGACGGCAAGGTGCTCGCACTCAACGTCGAAGGTCCGGGTAAATTCGAGGTCAGCGACGCCGCCACCCTGCTGGCCCAGGCCAAGGCTTAAGCCTCACAGATCGGCTTTGAGGTAGTGCGCCCCGGCAATCGGGTTGTAGTAGTAGGGCGGAATATCGACAAAGCCGAGCTCTTCGTACAGGGCGCGCGCTGACTCCATGTCGTCAAGCGTGTCCAGCAGGATCGCGTCGTACCCGGCCAAGCGCGCAGCATCGAGCGTACCCTCGGCCAGCATCCGCCCCAAACGCAGGCCACGGTACGTCGGGCGCACGTACAGGCGCTTCATCTCGCAGGCGTTGGAGTAGTCCACGCCGTCGAGCGGGCGTAGCGCGCAGCAGCCAGCAAATGCGTCGCCCACCAGGGCCAATAGCAGTGCGCCTCGGGGCGCGCTGTACTCGCCTGGCAGGGTGCGCAACTCCTGCTCGAAATTCTGGAAGCACAAGTCCACACTGAGCGAAGCCGCGTATTCCGAAAACAGGCTTCGCACCCCATCGAACTCTTGCGGCGTCGATGGGGTGATGATTCGCATCTCTGCGCCTATCCCGCCCATTGCAGCAACCCTGCAACCGCCGCAGCGCACACGCCCAGCACCAGTAGCGCCAGGATGCGCGTGGCTATGCTGTCGCGCGACGCTGGCACCTCCACCGCGAGCAACTTGTCGCCATGCACCATCGGAGCCACCAGGTTCTCACCCCGAAAACGGTAGAACGCAATGGCCGCCAGGTGCAGCAGCACCAGTGCAATCAAGATCGCCTTGCCAATATTGGTGTGGTACCAGGTGGCGCGGCTAACCCACTCGCTTGCGACCATCTTCACCAGTGGCCCCGAGGTGGCAATCTCGTCGTCACTGCACAAGCCCGCAGCAATCTGTAACAGCGCGGAAAACAGCAAGCCCAGTACCGACAGGGCGCCCAGCGGGTTGTGCCCGACGCCATGCTCGGGCAGCGCCTCGCCGCGCAAGTAGTTGCGGATGGTGACCGGGCCCTTCACAAACGACGTAAAGCGCGACCAGTAGCCGCCAACCACGCCCCAGATCAACCGGAACGCGAGCAGGCTCAGCGCCGCATAGCCAAGCCGGAAATGCCAGACCATGGCATCCCCAGCAACTTCACCGGTGGCCACCAAACCGACAAAACACACCACCAGGCTCCAATGGAACAACCTGGTGGGCAAATCCCAAACGCGTACCTTATTCAATGTATGTCTCCTAGTGCGCAATATACCCAATTCTCAAATGGCTATTGCGCATGCCACCTGTTGCGCTACCCCCAGCCCGGCGTACAGGCAAGCGCAAAGCACAACCGCGCATCGTGACAGACCTTGGATTTACACACGTCCAGCAGAACTTTTCAAACGCCTCTACACTCCAGCCTCGTTCCTTTCCCTAACCCCATTTTTCAGGAAACCCCATGAAGAAAATTGCCTCCTTTGCTCTGGCCATTGCCGCTGTTGCCGTGTCGGTTCCGGCCTCCGCCCAGTTTGCCAAACCGGAAGACGCGATCAAGTATCGCAAGAACGCCCTGTTTGTGATGCAACAAAACTTTGGGCGAGTGGCGGCCATGGCCCAGGGCAAGGCACCGTTTGACGCCAAGGTGGCAGCCGATAGCGCAGCTACCGCAGAGTTCATGTCCAAACTGCCATGGGCTGCGTTTGGCGAAGGAACCGACAAGGGCGACACCAAGGCCAAGGCCGAAATCTGGGCCGACAAGGCCAAGTTCAACGACTACGCTGACAAGCTCCAGACCGAAATGACCAAGCTCAGCGCCGCCGCCAAGACCGGCAGCCTGGACAACATCAAGGCCGCCCTCGGTGGCGTGGCCAACAACTGCAAAGGTTGCCACGACGCTTTCAGGAAAGAGTAATCAAGCCCAAGGCCCCGGTGTCTATTGCGAGTCTTCTGTTTCGGGGCCGAAACTGCAAATGGACCATAAACCGCAGTTTCGTCACTGCGAGGAGCAAAGCGACGCGGCAGTCCATGTCCTTTGGTTGTCGTTGCGAGCGAAGCGTGGCAATCCATGCAAGCATGAAGTCATGGATCGCCACGGCCTGACGGCCTCGCGATGACG